>NZ_CP014616.1:22500-322500 GCF_001590685.1 Sporosarcina psychrophila | reverse complement strand
GCTGTCTTAAGAGCAGTATCCGCAAGTCCTTTACGAGCACCGTGTGTTGAGATGAAGTACTCAAGCACTGTCAGACCTTCACGGAATGACGATTTGATTGGTAGTTCAATGATTCGACCGGCCGGATTGGCCATCAGACCACGCATACCAGCAAGCTGCGTAAAGTTTGACGCGTTACCCCGGGCACCCGAGTCACTCATCATATAAATCGGGTTTGAGTGGTCAAGTGAGTCCATTAGTTTGTCTTGGATTACATCCTTAGCATGGCTCCAGTAAGAGATAACGCGATCATATCGCTCTTCCTCTGTAATGAGACCACGACGGAACTGTTGTAACACTTTATCCACTTTTGCTTGTGCTTCATGCAAGATATCATCTTTATTAGGTAGAACGACAATGTCGGATATACCAATTGTAATTCCTGCACGAGTAGAATATTTGAATCCAAGATTTTTCATGCGGTCAAGCATTCTTGACGTTTCTGTAATATGGAAACGTTTGAAGATCTCCGCAATGATATTTCCAAGGATTTTTTTCTTAAACGGTTCAATTAGTTCCTGTTCAGCAACATGCTCTTTTATATTGACAGTTCCAGATACAAAATACTTGTCTGGTGTTTCAATTTGCAAGTTGAAGTCTGACGGTTCGTTAATATACGGGAACGATTTCGGCAGAATCTCGTTGAAAATCACTTTTCCGACTGTCGTTATAAGAAGTTTTGCATTCTGTTCCTCAGTGAAAGTAGGATTATTCAAAGATCTTGCCTGAATAGCGATACGTGAATGAAGATGCACGAAACCGTTATGATAAGCAATTAGTGCTTCATCCGCATCACGGAATGAAGTACCTTCTCCTGACGCGCCTTTACGTTCCAGTGTAAGGTAATAGTTTCCTAAAACCATATCCTGAGAAGGCGTAACGACTGGTTTTCCGTCTTTCGGGTTCAAAATGTTTTGTGCTGCTAGCATAAGTAGACGCGCTTCCGCTTGTGCTTCTGCGGATAACGGAACGTGGACTGCCATTTGGTCACCATCAAAGTCAGCGTTATAAGCTGTACAAACCAGTGGGTGAAGCGTAATCGCACGTCCTTCTACAAGGATTGGTTCGAATGCTTGAATACCAAGTCGGTGAAGAGTCGGGGCACGGTTCAATAAGACCGGATGCTCCTTGATGACTTCTTCAAGAACGTCCCAAACTTCTGAATGGAGGCGTTCAATTTTACGTTTGGCACTCTTAATGTTGTGCGCAAGACCTCGTTCAACGAGTTCTTTCATAACAAACGGTTTAAACAGTTCAATCGCCATCTCTTTCGGCAGACCACACTGATACATTTTCAGGTTAGGTCCTACGACGATAACGGAACGACCAGAATAGTCAACACGTTTTCCTAGTAAGTTTTGACGGAAACGTCCTTGCTTACCTTTCAACATATGAGAAAGGGATTTCAATGGACGGTTACCAGGTCCTGTAACCGGACGGCCACGACGACCATTATCGATGAGCGCATCGACTGCTTCTTGCAGCATCCGCTTCTCATTCTGAACAATGATTCCTGGTGCTCCTAAATCTAATAGGCGTTTCAATCTGTTGTTCCGGTTGATGACCCTTCGGTACAGGTCGTTCAAGTCGGATGTTGCAAATCGTCCACCATCAAGTTGGACCATCGGGCGAAGCTCCGGCGGGATGACTGGTAACACTTCAAGAACCATCCATTCAGGCTTATTGCCCGAGTTACGGAAAGCTTCAACAACCTCTAGGCGCCTGATTGCACGCGTACGACGTTGCCCTTGAACTGTTTTCAATTCTTCTTTCAAGAACTCCATCTCTTTTTCAAGATCGATAGCTGCAAGAAGACGTTCAATTGCTTCAGCGCCCATGAGCGCTTGGAATTTAGAACCATACTTTTCGCGGTAGATACGGTATTCCCGTTCAGAAAGCAGTTGCTTTCTTTCAAGCGGAGTATCCGCAGGGTCAACGACTACATAAGACGCGAAATAGATAATTTCCTCCAGAGCACGTGGTGTCATATCAAGGATAAGACCCATTCGGCTTGGAATTCCTTTGAAGTACCAAATATGTGTAACTGGAGCTGCTAGTTCAATATGTCCCATACGTTCACGGCGGACTTTTTGACGCGTCACCTCTACTCCACAACGGTCACAAACGACGCCTTTATAACGAACGCGTTTATACTTTCCGCAATGACATTCCCAATCTTTTGTAGGTCCAAAAATACGTTCACAGAACAGACCATCTTTTTCGGGTTTCAATGTTCGGTAGTTAATTGTTTCCGGCTTTTTCACTTCACCATATGACCATGAACGGATCTTATCAGATGAAGCAAGCCCTATCTTCATATACTCAAAATTGTTTACATCTATCAAGGAGCCTACCTCCCTCTAGTCTTATCGCTGCAATTGGCTTTTCCGAGCAAGCGCACACTTTATATTCAAAAGATAAAGGGGAAAACGTTAATTTCCCCTTAGATTCATTTATATCATTCACTAGGCTAATCAAACAGGCTGATTTTCTTTTATAAGATTCAAAGCATCTGTTGGTTGCATATCATCGTCTTCATCAAGATCGCGTAACTCGATTTCTTCAAAATCAATCGATAGCATCTTAACATCCAAACCAAGACTTTGAAGTTCTTTTATAAGAACTTTAAAGGATTCTGGAACACCTGGTTGTGGAACACTTTCACCTTTAACAATCGCTTCGTACGTCTTCACGCGTCCTACGACGTCATCCGACTTCACAGTCAGAATCTCTTGAAGCGTATAAGCTGCCCCATAGGCTTCGAGTGCCCACACTTCCATCTCACCGAAACGTTGCCCACCGAACTGAGCTTTACCGCCCAGTGGTTGCTGTGTGACGAGAGAGTATGGTCCTGTTGAACGGGCGTGAAGTTTATCGTCGACCATGTGGGCCAGTTTGATAATATACATGACACCGACTGATACACGGTTATCGAAAGCTTCTCCTGAACGACCGTCATACAGAATAGTTTTTCCGTCACGATCCATCCCGGCTTCTTCCATCGTTTCCCAAACATCCTGTTCGTTCGCCCCATCAAATACAGGAGACGCCATATGGATGCCGAGAGTACGAGATGCCATGCCAAGATGCATTTCAAGAACCTGTCCGATGTTCATACGTGATGGAACACCAAGCGGGTTAAGCATGAGGTCAATTGGTGTGCCGTCCGGTAAATAAGGCATATCCGCTTCAGGTAAGATGCGGGAAATAACCCCTTTGTTTCCGTGACGTCCAGCCATTTTGTCCCCAACGGAAATTTTCCGTTTTTGAACGATGTATGCGCGGACCAATTGGTTAACGCCCGGTGGCAATTCATCGCCATCTTCACGATTAAATACTTTCACATCTAGAACGATCCCACCCGCGCCATGCGGTACTTTGAGGGATGTATCACGGACTTCACGTGCTTTTTCACCAAAAATAGCATGTAAAAGTCTTTCTTCAGCAGTCAGTTCAGTTACGCCTTTCGGAGTCACTTTCCCAACAAGAATATCACCATCACGAACTTCGGCTCCGATACGAATAATTCCACGGTCGTCCAAGTTACGAAGCGAATCTTCACCAACGTTCGGAATGTCGCGCGTAATTTCTTCAGGACCAAGTTTCGTATCTCTCGCTTCAGATTCGTATTCTTCGATATGGACCGAAGTATAGACATCATCTTTCACAAGACGTTCGCTCATGATTATTGCATCTTCATAGTTGTAGCCGTCCCATGTCATAAATGCCATCAGAACGTTACGACCAAGCGCTAGCTCTCCTTGCTCCATTGAAGGACCATCTGCAAGAATATCAAGAGGTTTAACGCGATCCCCTACACTACAAATTGGACGTTGGTTATAACATGTCCCTTGGTTCGAACGGATAAAGTTTTCAAGACGGTATATTGTAAGATCGCCTTTTACTTCTTTTCCATCAACTGTTTCAATACGACGAACACGAATTTCTCTAGCCTCGACATGTTCGACAATTCCATCAAACTTCGCAAGTACAGCTGCACCTGAATCGCGTGCTGATATGTGTTCCATACCAGTTCCTACGAAAGGTGATTCCGGATTGAGAAGAGGGACTGCTTGACGTTGCATGTTCGCTCCCATAAGGGCACGGTTCGAGTCATCATTCTCAAGGAATGGAATACATGCTGTTGCCGCAGAAACTACTTGTTTAGGCGAAACGTCCATGTAGTCAATTTGTTCGCGTTTAAAGACAGTGTTATCCCCTTGGAAACGACCGACGACTCCTTCACTAACAAAAGAACCATCTTCAGCAAGTATTGCGTTTGCTTGTGCTACGACGTAATTATCTTCTACATCCGCAGTCAAGTAATCGATTCTAGAAGTGACCCGACCAGAGATAGGATCAACTTTTCGATATGGCGTTTCAATAAATCCGAACTTATTCACTTTCGCAAACGTAGAGAGTGAGTTAATCAGTCCGATATTCGGTCCCTCTGGTGTTTCAATTGGACACATACGTCCGTAATGGGAGTAATGCACGTCACGTACTTCCATTCCTGCACGTTCCCTTGTCAAACCACCAGGTCCAAGTGCAGACAGCCTGCGTTTATGTGTTAATTCGGCAAGCGGATTCGTCTGATCCATGAACTGAGAAAGTTGAGAACTACCAAAGAACTCTTTAATAGATGCGATAACGGGGCGAATATTAATCAGCTGTTGCGGTACGATTGACTGCGTATCATTAATGGACATACGTTCTTTTACGACACGTTCCATACGAGAAAGCCCGATACGGAACTGGTTTTGAAGAAGTTCACCCACTGAACGTAGACGACGGTTACCGAGATGATCGATATCATCCGTGTTACCCACACCATGAAGAAGGTTGAAGAAATAACTAATTGAAGCAACGATATCTGCCGGCGTTACATGCTTGATAGAATCATCGACATACGCGTTCGATATTACGTTGATTACTTGTTTTTCTTCACTTTTCGGAGAATAAATTTTGATGGACTGGATTGTTATTTTTTCGTCAAGAACTCCACTTGCATGAGTGATCTCTTCGAAACCGATTCCTTTTTCCAAATGCGGAAGAAGACGGTCCAATGCACGGCGATCGATGAGTTGGTCTTTTTCAAGCAGAATTTCACCAGTTTCAGGGTCGACAAGTGTTTCAGCGACAACCTGGTTGAACAAGCGATTTTGTGCATGAAGCTTCTTATTCATCTTATAGCGACCTACATTCGCTAAATCATACCGTTTTGCATCAAAAAATCGTGAGAACAAAAGGTTCTTCGCGCTATCTAGTGTTGGTGGCTCACCTGGACGAAGACGTTCGTATATCTCAAGCAATGCTTTTTCAGAGCTTTCAGTGTTGTCCTTTTCAAGTGTGTTGCGCAAATACTCATTATCACCGATTAAATCAATGATTTCCTGGTCGGATGAGAATCCGAGTGCACGAAGGAGTACTGTAACTGGCAACTTACGTGTCCGATCAATGCGGACGTGAACAACATCTTTTGCATCTGTTTCATACTCAAGCCAAGCACCGCGATTCGGAATAACAGTTGCACCGAAACCACGTTTACCGTTTTTGTCCGTTTTATCACTGTAATAAACACTTGGAGACCGGACGAGCTGGGAGACAATTACCCTCTCCGCACCATTAATAACAAATGTACCATTTTCTGTCATGAGCGGGAAATCACCCATAAAGACATCTTGCTCTTTTACTTCTTCCGTCTCTTTATTGTGGAGACGAACTTTTACACGTAGCGGCGCTGCAAACGTTACATCACGCTCTTTCGATTCCTCTACAGGGTATTTAGGATCCCCAAGAGTATAATCGATGAACTCCAACGATAGATTTCCCGTAAAGTCTTGAATCGGAGAAATATCGCGGAACATATCCAGCAGTCCTTCTTCTAAGAACCACTCATAAGATGCCGTCTGGATTTCAATCAGATTCGGCAGATCGAGCACTTCGCTGATCCGTGCGAAACTTCTCCGCTGACGGTGTTGACCATACTGAACTAAATGACCTGTCAACTCTTTCACCCCTTATAAAACAATATTAGTTCTTTGCGAAACCACAAAAATAGTGTATGATATCGAAAAAACAAAAAGAAAACGAGTTCTGGCAAGAGCTCATTTTCGGTTTTACCATCTTTTATACATTGTCAGTATGCCTTTCATTTCCATTATTCATGCAAAAGGGCATACGACCGCACTATAATAATTTATGCATTTTATAACATTACCATATCAATACTATCGAGTCAATTTTTTTCGACTCTTAAAATATAATAACCCTTCTTCTTAACGACTGTCTCAACATTGCCGAAAAGCCCTGTTAAACAATCTATCGTCGAAGGTGCACCCTGTTTCTTTTGAATGACGATCCACAACTCACCGCCAACTTTAAGTTTCGAAAAAGCGCCTTCGTAAAATTTGAATACCGTCTCTTTTCCTGCACGGATAGGCGGATTCGTCAAAATTGCAGCAAACCCCTCTGCCGTGACATCGGATAATGCATCACTTGGATAAATCTCTGCATTTGAAATGCCGTTTTGTTTTGCATTATGCGCAGCAAGAGCGAGTGCACGTTCATTCACGTCGACCATGTGAACGCTCCGTTCCGGAAAAGATGCGGCAATCGATAAACCAATTGGACCATACCCACAACCAATATCGAGAATTAAACCTTCCGTTTCCGGCAAGACAAAAGCCTCAGCTAAAAGTTGCGAACCGAAATCCACTTCACCTTTACTAAACACGCCAGCATCCGTTTTAAATCGAAATGTTTTTCCGCGTAACTCTGCAGACCATTCTTTTGGATCACTCTTCACTTTCGGATTTTCCGAGTAGTAATGTTCAGACATACCAGTCTTCCCCCTCGTATAGAGACTTGAAACGCAAAAAAATAAGATAGCTTACGTACACTATCGGTTCGATGACCTGCTTGTCACAAGTTCAGATAAAAAAACGAAGAAAAGCTTGCCCAAATCCGACAAGCTTTTCTTCATTATTCAAAAATTACTTAACTTCGACGCTTGCGCCTACAGCTTCAAGCTTCGCTTTGATTTCTTCAGCTTCATCTTTAGTTACGCCTTCTTTGATTGCTTTTGGAGCTTCATCAACAACTGCTTTCGCTTCTTTCAAGCCAAGGCCTGTAATTTCGCGAACTGCTTTGATAACTTTGATTTTTTCTTGTCCAGCAGCAGTAAGAATTACTTCGAATTCAGTTTGCTCTTCTTCAGCAGCAGCACCAGCACCAGCCATTGCAACAGGTGCAGCAGCAGTTACGCCAAACTCTTCTTCGATTGCTTTTACAAGGTCGTTTAGTTCAAGTACTGTCATTTCTTTGATCGCTTCAAGGATGTTTTCTTTAGTCATTATAATTTCCTCCTAATATTCTTTTTTTGTCGGGCTTAACCCGCAAGTGGTATTTCAGGCTGCTTTATTAAGCGCCTTGTTCTTCTTTTTGCTCTGCAACTGCTTTTGTTGCAAGCGCAAAGTTGCGCATTGGAGCTTGAAGTACGCTGAGAAGCATAGATAGTAGACCTTCGCGTGACGGAAGTTCCGCCAATGCTTTAATGTCTGCTTCTGATGCAAGTAGACCTTCGATTACGCCAGCTTTAATTTCAAGCTTATCGTTTTTCTTTGCAAAATCGTTAAGGATTTTTGCAGGAGCAACAACGTCTTCGTTTGAAAATGCAATCGCATTAGGGCCTGTTAGATGTTCGTTCAACCCTTCAAGTCCTGCAGCTTCAGCAGCACGGCGTGACATCGAGTTTTTATAAACTTTGAAGTCGATACCTGCTTCACGAAGTTGTTTACGAAGTTCCGTAACTTGACCTACAGTCAGACCACGGTAGTCGACAACAACAACAGATGCTGCTGATTTCAACTTATCAGTAATTTCACCAACTACTGCTTGTTTAGCTTCTAATACTGTGCTCATTTGGACACCTCCTAAAAAGTTTGGGTCACTTATACCGGTATGAAAAGCCCTCAATCTACCTAAGTAGACTGAGGGCTGAAAAGTCGTCATCTTTTAAAAGAAAAAGAGCGTCTTGTCCTCGGCAGGAATATTTAAGCGGCATGCGCTCCTGCTGTCTACGGTACAAATGGTTATATTCACAACAAAAATCATCTTATCAAAAGATTATCTGTTTGTCAATATTATTTATTTACTGCTACGCTTGAAGGATCAACTTTTACAGAAGGACCCATTGTCGTCGTAATGTTAACCGACTTCATGTATGTTCCTTTTGCAGTAGCTGGTTTCGCTTTAAGAACAGTTTCAAAAACAGTTGCGAAGTTTTCCGCAAGTTTAGCATCGTCGAATGAAACTTTTCCGATTGGAGCGTGGATGATTCCAGCTTTGTCCGCACGGTATTCAACTTTACCTGCTTTGATTTCTGCTACAGCTTTCGCTACGTCAAATGTTACTGTACCTGTTTTCGGGTTAGGCATAAGTCCTTTTGGTCCAAGAACACGACCAATTTTCCCTACTTCACCCATCATGTCAGGAGTTGCAACGATAACGTCAAAGTCAAACCAACCTGATTGAATTTTAGCGATATATTCAGCATCGCCTGCATAGTCTGCACCAGCAGCTTCAGCTTCTTTAAGTTTTTCGCCTTTAGCAAAAACGAGAACGCGTTGAGTTTTACCAGTACCGTTTGGAAGTACTACTGCCCCACGGATTTGTTGGTCATTTTTACGAGTGTCGATTCCAAGACGGAATGCAACTTCGACAGTTGCGTCGAAATTAACTGTGCTTGTTTTTTTCGCAAGTTCGATCGCTTCAGTAGCGCCGTATGCTTTCATGTGTTCAACTAGCTTTGCAGCTTCTGTGAACTTTTTACCTTTTTTAGCCATTTAATATTTCCTCCTCGATTGTGGTTTTAACGGGTTAAACCTCCCACGAATAAGGGTTGCGCGCTCCGGAGAACAAGCGCAACCCCCACTACAAACAACTATTGATTTATAAAATCAAGATCAGTCTTCGATCGTGATTCCCATACTGCGAGCAGTACCTTCAACCATTGCCATCGCTGCTTCAACTGACGCCGCGTTTAAATCTTCCATCTTTTGTTCTGCTATTTCGCGAACTTTATCACGTTTCACAGTAGCAACTTTCTTTTTATTCGGTTCACCTGAACCTTTTGTAAGATTAGCTGCAACCTTCAGCAAAACTGCTGCCGGTGGAGTTTTTGTAATAAAAGTAAATGAACGGTCTTCGAATACAGAGATTTCAACAGGAATAATAAGACCTGCTTGATCTGCAGTACGCGCATTGAATTCTTTACAGAATCCCATGATGTTCACACCTGCTTGTCCTAACGCCGGTCCAACTGGCGGAGCCGGATTCGCTTTCCCTGCAGGAATTTGCAATTTAACAACCTTAATGACTTTTTTAGCCACGAGACACACCTCCTTAAGTCCGTGATGTGGTAATAGGGTTGCCCCTCCCACTCATATGTGCCTGCCGACTTACGTCGGTAGAATTTGATAGTTCGTCCAGACCATTTGTTTACAGTCTGACCTTTGAAATGATACCACTATTTCACGATATATGCAAGTGGTAAACGTTTATATTTTTTGTACTTGTTCGAAGTCGAGTTCCATATTTGTCTCTCGGCCGAACATATCGACAGATACTTTCACTTTACCTTTATCTTCATCAATTTCTTCCACTTTACCTTGGAAGTTCGCAAATGGTCCTTCAAGTACTTCAACCATTTCGCCAAGCGCGAAGTCAATTTCAACTTTACGCTCTTTAACACCCATTTGTTTGAGGATGAATTCGACTTCTTCAGGAAGTAGCGGTGTCGGTTTTGCGCCGCCGCCTGACGAACCGATGAAACCCGTCACGCCCGGTGTGTTACGTACAACATACCAGGAATCGTCCGTCATAATAATTTCCACAAGAACATAACCTGGGAACGTCTTTTTCAGGACCGTGCGTTTTTTACCATCTTTGAAATCCGTTTCTTCTTCTTCCGGGATGACAACTCGGAATATCTTGTCAGACATACCCATCGTTTCAACACGTTTTTCCAGATTGGCTTTCACCTTATTCTCATAACCGGAGTACGTATGAACGACGTACCATTTTTTTTCCATATCCATAGTGACGAGGACTAAACGTCCGTCCCTCCTTTTTCCCTACAATTAAATAAAAACGCAAGCGCCTGGATTAAAGAGACGCTGGAGTTTAGGCAATTGAAAAATCCCGTTCATACTGTCAGACGGGATATTTTTCAAGGGGAATATTTATAGTGCTTTTATTATAACGCAATGTACCATTCCAACACTCGTGAAATGCCAAGGTCAACAAGTCCGAAGTAGACTGCCATGAAAACGACTGTCGAAAGAACAACAATTGTGTAACGCGTTAATTCTTTACGTCTCGGCCAGCTGACTTTTCTCATTTCCGAGCCAACGTCTTTGAAAAAACCAGTTAACTTGCTCATTATACCGTAAACCTCCGAATATAAGTATGATCCTGCTTCCTAACTAACCGCTTCATGCCGTTTGCCTATGCAATGTATGTGCATTGCAATGCCTGCAAAACTTTTTAATCGACAAACGTTCTGTTGGCTTATCTTTCCGTGCCGGCACGGAATAGTTTCGTGATCCGCATGTATCGCAACTTAAAATAATTTTTTTAGACATTCCCTCACCCCTTACGACTCAATGTTCTAAATCCGAAAAGAGTCGAGGTAACGCATGTTAAAATGCGCTAGGAGCAGAGATAAAAGCTGATAAATAGTGCTGCAACCTTATGTCCCCTGACTTCTTGAACATCTTCTCATAGTCTTGCTAAAGGGTACCATCTACCATTCATGATGTCAATACAAGGGAAATGGACGTCTACCGCACTGTATCAACTTGCATATACCGCTCGAGTTTACGTTTTATCCTCTGAAGCGCATTGTCTACAGACTTAACTTGCCTGTTTAGCTCCTCGGAAATTTCCTGATAAGACTGGCCGTCTAAGTACAGTGCCAGTACTTGCTTCTCAAGACCACTTAGTACTTTGTTCATTTCATCTTCCATTTGAACAAAATCTTCCCTGTGAATCATGAGGCCTTCCGGATCATCCAATACTGGCCCGGCTATTACGTCGAGCAATGTGCGATCGGACTCTTCGTCAAATACCGGCTTGTCCAATGACACCGACGTATTAAGCGGGATATGCTTCTGCCTTGTCGCAGTTTTAATAGCCGTGATAATCTGCCGCGTGATGCAAAGTTCCGCAAACGCCTTGAATGAACTCAATCGATCCTCTTTAAAATCACGAATTGCTTTGTACAGGCCGATCATACCTTCTTGAATGATATCTTCCCGGTCTCCACCGATAAGAAAGTATGAGCGCGCTTTCAATCTAACAAAAGATTGGTACTTCCTAATAAGGAAATTAAGCGCATCCGTGTTGCCTTCGTGGATGACTGCTATGATTTCCCCGTCGGATAATCCGGTGAAATCCGATATGCTGCCTTCAACGTATGTTTTCTCCACCACCTGGATCACCCCGGTTCGTTATCACTATTATATAACAAGTATACCGTATGGGAAATTTTTACGTCAACCGTTCATTTCATTCCACGTCGCCATTTTTCAAATATTTCAGCAACTTCGTCAGTTAAAGGAATCTTCGAAAGCGGCCGCTGCCCTTGGATTGCCTTCACTTTTGCCGTAATGAGATCATCGATTTTATTTACTTCAAGTTCTAGCTCACGAGCTGACTTTCGGAGTGCACCATGCGCAAAAATGACCCATTGTTCTGTCAAATCTGATGTAGCTACATGAATTTGTACCCGTCTCCCCTTCAATTCAGAGACGAGCTTTTCAATTCTTTCATCAGCTGTTTCTTTTTCCCGAGTAAAGACAATCTCAACATTGTGATGCCGTTTCTTTTTTTCAATACCTGGCACAAGATGCGCATCAAAAATAATAATGACCCGCCACCCTGTATGCGCCTTGTACTCTGCCATTCTTTCGATCAAACGGTCACGTGCATCTGCGAGCTTTTTCCGCTTCATCCCGCCCAGTTCCTCCCATGCTCCGATGATATTGTAACCATCGACTAGGAGTATATCTGTTGTCATCTGCCAGAAGTATGCGGTTGACGCTTGCGCAGTACCTCGTACATAAGAAGGGAGGCTGCTACAGACGCGTTCAATGATGTAACATGCCCAACCATCGGTAAATGATAGAGGAAATCGCATTTCTCTTTCAAAATACGCGACATTCCTTTCCCTTCACTTCCAATAATGATAGCAAGTGGAAGAGTCGCATCCATTAGTCTGTAATCCACCGATTTAGCAGCATCTGTCCCCGCAATCCAAACACCACGTTTTTTCAGGTCCTCCACCGTTTGCGAAAGATTGTTCACACGCACGACAGGGATATGTTCGATTGCACCAGTGGATGACTTTGCAACAACACCCGTCAACCCGACAGCACGGCGTTTTGGTATAATGACTCCGTGAACACCCGACGCGTCAGCTGTCCGTAATATGGAGCCCAGATTATGAGGATCTTCAAGTTCATCAAGAATAAGGAACAATGGATCTTCTCCACGCTCGGTTGCAACAGTAAATAGATCTTCGAGTTCCGCATATTCGTAAGCCGCAACCGAAGCGACAATCCCTTGGTGATTTACATCAAGCAAACCATCCAACTTTTGTTTCGGGACCGCCTGCACGATAATTCCTGCTTTTTTTGCCAACGATAGGATTTCACCGATGCTTTTCATATTAAGTCCTTCAGCAACCCATATCTTATTTAATTCCCTACCCGAGCGCAGTGCTTCTACAATTGGATTTTTCCCGCCGATTAATTCAGATTCAACTTCATTTTCGTTTTCATGTTCATTCATTTTGACTCTTCCTCCTTCGGCATTTCAATAAATCGAATTGCCTCACTGATTATTTCTTGCACGCGTTCTGTTCTTCCTAATAAGTGTGAATAACCGATGACCGCTTCAAAGCCTGAACTGTAATTGTACGTTACGACATCCGTATTTTTAGGTACTGAACCAGATTTCGCATTGCGGCCACGTCTCATGACCGCCTCTTCTTCTTCCGTCAGAAAGCCTGATGCCTGCATCATCTTGAGTGTAGCTGCCTGTGATTTCGCGGAGACATAATGCGTTGCTTCTCTGTGCAGCACATTCGGTTTTACACGCCCCGAACGCAAAAGGTGCTCCCGTATCGCCTGTTCGTACACCGCGTCGCCCATGTAGGCAAGAGCCAGTGCTTTTATTTGTTTCACATCTATATCACGTAAGTTATATACGTTGCTCATCCTCTTTTCCAGCGCATGCCTTGTGCTGTATCTTCTAGAATGATACCTTGCGCTTTCAATTCATCACGAATTTCATCCGAACGCTTGAAGTCTTTGTTACGGCGAGCTTCGAGTCGTTCTTCGATTAACGCTTCGACATCTTCATCCAACAGTCCTGTTTCTTCGTCCATCGGCAATCCAAGAACCGTCAGTAGTCCGTCAAATGTGCGGATGAAATGCTCTAGCACATCGGATTGTGTGTTTTTTTCTACTAAATAGACGTTTGCCAGTTTCGCTAATTCGAATACCGATGCGATAGCGTTTGCTGTGTTAAAGTCATCATCCATTGCCACTTCAAAGTCGTTCTTGATTTCATCCACTTTATGAATCCAGATATCTTTCTGATCGCCGAGATCCGCAGACGTCGCAAGTCGGTGCTTCAAATTATTGTACGCTGTACGGATACGCGCAAGTCCATTCTCTGCACTGACAACAAGATCTTGCGAGAAATTGACTGGGTGTCTGTAATGAACTGACAATATAAAGAAGCGAAGTACTTTCGGATCAATCTGCTTCCTAATATCATTCACAAGAACAAAATTGCCAAGTGATTTAGACATTTTTTCGTTGTCGATATTAATGTAACCATTGTGCATCCAATAGCGCGCAAATTGTTTGCCTGTCATCGCTTCGGATTGCGCAATTTCATTTTCATGATGTGGAAACGTTAAATCTTGGCCACCTGCGTGAATATCTATTGTATCGCCAAGGTGTTCTCTTGCCATAACAGAACATTCGATATGCCAGCCCGGACGGCCCAATCCCCATGGACTTTCCCATGAAATTTCGCCAGCCTTAGCAGCTTTCCATAAGGCAAAGTCCAGTGGATTTTCTTTCTTGATGCCCTCTTCGATACGTGCACCGACCTTCAACTCATCCGTCGATTGGTGGGACAACTTTCCGTAGCCTTCAAATTTCTGCGTACGATAGTAGACATCCCCTTGCGATTCATAAGCGAAACCTTTATCGATTAGTACTTTCACGAATTTGACGATGTCTTCGATATGATCCGTCACACGCGGATGTACGTCAGCCTTACCGCAACCGAGCGCTGAAACATCTTCAAAGTAAGCAGCGATGAAGCGGTCTGTTAGCTCGCCGACCTCTTCCCCTAGTTCATTAGCCGCTTTAATAATCTTGTCGTCAACGTCCGTGAAATTCGAAACGTACGTTACATCATACCCTCGATATTCAAGGTAGCGTCTCACTGTATCAAAAGCGATAACCGGACGCGCATTTCCGATATGAATGTAGTTGTAAACAGTGGGACCGCAAACGTACATTTTTACTTTGCCCTCTTCCAATGGAATGAAAGGCTCTTTTTTGCGTGTCAGCGTATTGTAAATTTGAATTGTCATGATAAATCTCCTTCCTTTACTTTGGAAACATTTAAATGTTCGAGCCTATTTTTCAATTCACTAATTTCATCTTCAAGTGTCTGGCATCTATCTGCCACAGGATCCGGCATGTCACGGTGATCATGTTTACTCTTCACTCTAACACCGTTCGAAATGACGACTTTCCCCGGAATACCTACAACCGTCGATTCCGGCGGGACGTCTTTCAGGACAACTGAACCCGCTCCTACTTTACTACCTTCACCGATTGTTATGGAACCGAGCACTTTAGCACCCGATGCAACAAGTACATTATCATGAAGTGTCGGATGCCGCTTGCCGCTTTCTTTACCTGTACCACCAAGAGTCACGCCTTGGTAAATAGTGACGTCGTTGCCGATTTCACATGTTTCCCCAATTACAACACCCATTCCATGATCTATGAAAAACCTACGCCCTATTTTTGCACCAGGATGAATTTCAATACCTGTGAAAAATCGGCTAATTTGCGAAACGAGCCGTGCCAAAAACAACAACTTCCGCTTATATAAAGCATGTGCAATACGATGAGACCATAATGCGTGTAAACCTGAGTAAGTTAGAACAACTTCAAAAACAGTACGTGCTGCCGGGTCCTGTTCAAATATACATCGAACGTCTTCTTTCATTCTCTGAAACAACTCGTTCCCCCCTATAATTTCTGTGTCTAACTCCAGCGACCAAATGCTCGGGTCATAAGCCAGCCCTACTACGCGGGATAGTGCTCCGCTTCGCAGGTCCGTCTTATGCCTGTCACGGGCCTACAGGATGTAGGTCATGCAGTGGAGAGGGATTGAACTACATCCCTCTTTGTTGCCAAGGCCAGCATGAAGCTGGTCATGCAGTCGTTGCGACAGGACGTCGCGATTTTAGACTGCCTTCCTCTTAAGTGGCGCACTTAAGCTGCGTTCATTTGTAAAGGCCGCTTCCGCTTTTCTTGTCTAGCTACATCGACCAAATGCTCGGGTCATAAGCCAGCCCTACTACGCGGGATAGTGCTCCGCTTCGCAGGTCCGTCTTATGCCTGTCGCATCTACACGGCCGATTTCGCTTTTCTCATAAAAAAAATACGTCCCCGTCAAATAAATGACAGAGACGCATTGAATGCGCGGTTCCACTCCGCTTGGAAGGTGTTGGCCTTCCCGCTTGACGCCTATAACGCTGGCGGTGCGTCCGGCCTACTTACACTTTCGGCACGGCACTCAAAGGGGCATTTCCACATTACAGAGGCACAGATCATTTACAGCCGATGATGATCCTCTCTGAAGAGCTTGCAATGTGTACTTATCCTTTTCTACGGTTTAGTTATTAACTTTCATTTTACATTTCAAACGATGAAAGTCAACGTTATTGTTTTGCGTATTTAGCGACTCGTTCAATTGTTTTTTCTTTCCCAATCAATGCAATAGATGCCTGTAATTCAGGTCCATGCATTTGACCAGTTGTTACAACACGAATCGGCATAAATAAGTTTTTCCCTTTATGGCCCGTTTCCTTTTGGACTGCTTTAATCGCGTCTTTAATAGATGCAGCATCGAATGTTTCTAGCTCTTCCAGCTTTTCTTTGAATGCAGCCATTACCTCAGGCACTTGCTCCCCAGCGAGTACAGCTTGGGATTCTTCATCATATTCAATCTCGTGATCGAAAAACTGGGCAGATAATTCAACAATTTCCGCGCCAAAGCTTAACTGATCCTGATAAAGAGCGATTAAATCATGTGCCCATGCAGCTTCTGACTCAGTCATTTCTTTATTAATGAGACCGGCATCTTGCAGATGTGGCAATGCAAAATCAATTACTTCTTCAAGATTCATCTTTTTCACGTATTGATTGTTCGTCCATGTCAGTTTTTGTTTATCGAACATGGAAGGGGATTTAGATAGACGGCTTACGTCGAACATCTTGATAAGTTCTTCGTGTGTGAAAATCTCCTCTTCTCCACCCGGCGACCAGCCAAGCAGCGCAAAGAAGTTGAACATTGCTTCAGGTAGATACCCAAGATCTTTATATTGAGAGATGAATTGAATGATCGATTCATCACGTTTCGAAAGTTTTTTACGGTCTTCGTTGACGATGAGTGTCATGTGGCCGTATTGCGGAGACTGCCAGCCAAAGACGTCAAAAATCATCAATTGTTTTGGTGTATTCGTCAAATGTTCTTCACCGCGGAATACATGGCTGATTTTCATCAAATGATCATCGATAACAACCGCAAAGTTATAAGTCGGGATGCCATTCGCTTTTACAAGAACCCAGTCGCCGACGTCTTTAGATTCGAATGATACGGTTCCACGAACTAAGTCTTCCACTTTATACGTTACGTTTTCTGGTACACGCATGCGAATAGTATGTGTAAGTCCAGCAGCTTCTTTTGCTGCCGCTTCTTCTGCACTTAAATTCCGGCATTTACCACCGTACATTGGCGCCGCAATTCCAGCAGCCTTCTGCGTTTCGCGCTCTGCTTCTAGTTCGTCTGATGTACAGAAACATTTATAAGCATGACCGCTTTCCAACATCTCTTGACCATATTTTGTATAAAGGTCAAGACGTTCCATTTGGCGATAGGGACCGTATGGACCACCAATGTCGACTGATTCATCGTAATCGATGCCAAGCCATTTTAAGTTTTCAAGTTGAGAAAGTTCTCCCGCTTCGATATTACGCTCAGTATCTGTATCCTCGATTCGAACAATGAATTTCCCACCGTGGTTACGTGCAAAAAGATAATTAAAAAGCGCTGTCCGTGCCCCCCCAATATGTAAATGGCCGGTTGGACTTGGCGCGTAACGTACGCGTACTTCTGAAGTCATATGAATTCTCTCCAATCTGATTTTACTACTGTTTGCTATTTTACCACTTGCCAGGGCTGTTTAAAAGGTGTTACGCCTTAATGAGCAGAATCGTCGCCATAGAAGCAATTCCTTCTTCTCTTCCAGTGAAGCCTAATTGTTCCGTTGTCGTCGCTTTAACATTCACTTGTGAAATATCCGCTTTCAATAGCTCAGCAATACGTTTACGAATTACTTCAATATAAGGTGACATCTTCGGCTTTTGCGCGATAATCGTGCAATCGATATTGCCAAGTTTATAGCCTTTCCCTTCTACAAGAGCCCAAATCTTTTCTAATAGCACCGCAGAATCAGCATCTTTAAATTCAGCACTTGTATCTGGGAAATGACGGCCGATATCCCCTTCAGCGATTGCTCCAAGTGCCGCATCAGTAATAGTATGTAAAAGCACATCCGCATCAGAATGCCCTGTCAGCCCCCTGTCATGCGGTATCGTTATACCACCAATGATAAGTGGGCGACCCTCTTCAAATTTATGCACATCAAAACCTTGTCCTATCCGAATCATCAAAAAACCTCCTATTTTTCTTCTAACGAAAAGCGTAAGCGCCTAGGCGCTTGGAGCTAGACACTAGTTCAGGTTGAAAACTTATACTTTCTTTCTTCTCAATAAAATCTCTCCGAACAGGAGATCTTCCTGAGTGGTCATCTTCACATTGTCATACGTACCTTCAACGATTCGTACGGATTCTCCAAAACGTTCGACCAACATCGATTCATCCGTACCGAGAAATCCTTTCGCCTGCGCTTCGTCAGATGCTTCTTTCAGCAATGCATAGCGAAATGCCTGGGGCGTCTGGATGATCCATAACCTCCCACGATCCACCGTCTCCTCGACAATGCCACCCTCTGCATATTTCATCGTATCTTTTGCCCGCACACCTACGATTGCTGCACCGTGCTCGTCAGCCACTTTTACAAGCTCAGTAATGACTGTTCGACGAATGAACGGCCTTGCAGCATCATGGACAAGGACAATGCCGCCCTTGCCATGCGCTTTCATACATGCAGCCACGCTATCTTGTCGCTCCCCGCCACCGTCGACCATTGCTACCACTTTTGTAATCGCAAACTGTTCAAGCATTGACTCGATTTGCATACGTTCGTCCGGTTTTACCGCAAGGATGACCCCGTCACACGCTGGATCCTCCTCGAATACTTCAAGTGTATGGATAAGAATCGGTTTGTCATCTAATTTCAAAAAAAGTTTATTGTAGCCGGCGCCCATTCGCTGACCGCTCCCAGCTGCTGGCATCATAACTGTATAGTTCAAGACTTCTCTTCCTTTTCTTTTCATGATTAAAAACTACTTAATTCACCTTTGAAATCTTACCGTTTTTAAGTTTCGCAAATATCATTCGTCCTGCCGATGTCTGCAATACACTTGTTACGACAACGTCGATTGCATTGCCAACGTGGAATTTCCCATCTTCAACAACAATCATTGTGCCATCATCCAAATAAGCGACGCCTTGGTTATGTTCTTTACCATCTTTAACAATAACAACATGCATATCCTCACCAGGAATAACAACCGGCTTCACCGCATTTGCAAGGTCATTGATGTTTAGCACGGAGACACCGTGTAAATCCGCTACTTTATTCAAATTAAAATCATTTGTCACAACGAGTCCACCCATCTTTTTCGCTAGATGGACGAGCTTCATATCGACTTCAGGAACGCCAGCAAAATCTTCATCTGTGATTAAGATATTCGGACCATCATCAGTTTGCATACGCTTCAGAACGTCCAGCCCGCGTCTGCCTTTCGTCCGTTTCAACGTGTCTGAGGAATCCGCAATATGTTGTAATTCAGTCAACACAAACTGCGGTACAACAAGCACTCCTTCAAGAAAACCGGTTGCCGAAATATCAGCAATCCGACCATCTATAATAACACTTGTGTCCAATATCTTGTAAAGCTTACCTTTAGTCTGAGTAGATGTATCCTCCACTTCTTTCTTTTTGAGTCCACCGCTTTTTGTAGATTGCACCGTGTGAATTATTTCCTCCCGTTTCTTAAACCCGACTTGAAAACCTAAATAGCCAAGAATAATCGACAACAGGATTGGAAGGACAGACGTTATAATCGGTATCTGGATACTGCTCACTCCAAAACTGACTAGGAACGCGACACTCAAACCGACAACAAGACCGATTGTACCGAATATCAGATCAAAAACCGGTGCTTTCAATAACCTTTCTTCCATCCATTTAATGAAATTAACAATTGGTTCTGTTAGGAAAAGGCTGATTAAAAAGAGCAATATTGCTCCTAGGATTGCAGACACGTATGGATTATTAATCCATGGGCTCGTAGTAAAAGAAAATAATTTAAATAAATGCGGTAAAAATAATACACCCAGTGTTCCACCGATAAGCAAAAATGAAACTTGAACTACCTTTTTCAACATATGAACCACCTCCTTTATTTTTTAATTATACATGTTTCCGCTTCAAACCGCCTTTATAAGGTCAGGTAAGTGTGATATTTCCTTCTATTCTGTTAGGACTCCCTCCAACATGTGAAAGTTTCTCATTTACTGCATCTTTACAGTATAAAAGTGACAGGACTGCCACAATTGCAGCCCCGTCTTCTACTCAATCTTTAAAAGCAATTTTCAGTGCATCACTGACTGTTTCTACGCCTATTACGCGAATGCCTTTCGGATATTCCCAACCGCCAATATTTGAAGCGGGAATAATCGCACGCTCGAACCCGAGTTTTGCGGCTTCGGTCACACGTTGTTCAATTCTCGATACTCGTCGTACTTCACCCGTCAGCCCGACTTCACCGATAAAGCAGTCAGACAAACCAGCCGCCAAGTCACGATAACTGGAAACGATGCTCATTAGCACAGCCAAGTCGATTGCCGGCTCATCCAACTTCACGCCGCCTGCCACTTTAATATAGGCATCCTGAGCCTGCAACAGCATCCCCATACGTTTCTCAAGTACAGCCATTAACAATGACACTCGGTTTTGATCGAGCCCAGTAGCCATACGTTTTGGATAGTTAAAACTAGATGGTGTGACAAGTGCTTGAATTTCAACGAGAATCGGCCGGGTTCCTTCCATAGATGCAACAACCGTTGAACCCGCTCCCCCCTGGGATCTTTCTCGAAGGAATAGCTCGGACGGATTCAGTACTTCTTTCAAACCGGACTGCAACATTTCAAATATCGCAATTTCATTCGTAGAGCCAAAACGGTTTTTCACACTGCGTAAAATTCGGTAAGTATGATGCCGCTCCCCTTCAAAATAAAGAACTGTATCCACCATATGCTCAAGTAACCGCGGTCCTGCAATCTGCCCGTCTTTCGTTACGTGGCCAACAAGGAAAATAGCAATATTTTGCGTTTTAGCAATGCGCATCAGCTGAGCTGTACATTCACGCACTTGAGATACACTTCCTGGTGCTGATGCTACTTCGGGATGATGTACGGTCTGGATGGAGTCCACAACGACAAACGTCGGTTTCACATCCGCTATCGTTTCGTGAATTAATCCCAAATCAGTTTCTGCATAAATATAAAGTTCATCTGATTTTACGCCAAGTCGTTCTGCACGTAGTTTTGTCTGTCGAATTGATTCCTCACCTGAAATATAAAGAACACGTTGCCCTTTGTTCGCCAACAGTGAAGATACTTGAAGAAGGAGTGTCGACTTTCCTATACCCGGATCTCCACCGATTAAAATAAGTGAACCGGGGACAATTCCGCCACCCAAAACGCGGTTGAACTCCTCCAAGTCCGTGCCAATTCTTGGTTCTTCTATCATCTCGATTGAGCTGATAGGCAGCGCCTTTTGACGGACGCCCTCTGTATGCTGAAATGCACCACGTGGCCCTTTTTGAACGGCTACTTCAACTTCCTCTTCCATCGTATTCCATTCTCCGCAACCTGGGCACCGCCCCATCCACTTCGCCGATTCATAACCACATGATTTACACATAAACTTCGATTTTCTTTTTGCCATGGAATCCTCCGAACACGAAAAGGACAGCCCATTCCTACCGAAAAGAACTGTCGGTGGGATGGACTATCCAGTTCACACTTTATTTTTCGAGTACTTCTTCTTTTTTCGCAACTTTCGGTTGTTCAGCGTCGATTCCTGTCTTGACGACAAACTCTCCATCAACCACATCGACAAGTACTTTACTACCTACCAGTACTGTTCCTTTTAGAAGTTCTTCAGACAAACGGTCTTCAATGTGTTTCTGGATAGCGCGGCGTAGTGGCCGAGCACCATATTCCGGATCATAACCAACATCAACGATTTTGGTTTTCGCTTCATCTGTCAACTCTAGTTCAATCTCTTGTTCGCCTAGACGTTTCGTCAATTCATTCGACATAAGCGAGACGATTTTACGCAAATGTTCTTTTTCAAGTGCATGGAAGACAATCATTTCATCCACACGGTTTAAGAACTCGGGACGGAACGCTTTCTTCAACTCTTCAAGCATCGCTGATTTCATGCCTTCGTAATCGCGTCCCGCATCTCCCAGATTAAATCCGACATAACGATTTTTCCGCAATTCTTGTGCTCCTACATTGGAAGTCATGATAAGAACTGTGTTTCGGAAATCTACTAAGCGTCCTTTTGAATCCGTCAATCTGCCATCTTCCAGTACTTGAAGGAGAATGTTAAAGACATCCGGATGAGCTTTCTCGATTTCATCTAACAAGACTACCGAATAAGGTTTGCGACGAACTTTTTCTGTTAACTGTCCGCCTTCTTCATAGCCGACATACCCTGGTGGTGAACCGACTAGACGCGATGTCGAATGTTTCTCCATGTACTCGGACATGTCAACACGAATCATTGCATCTTCATCGCCAAACATGACTTCCGCAAGCGCTCTTGCCAATTCCGTTTTCCCGATACCTGTTGGTCCAAGGAAAATGAACGAGCCAATCGGACGTTTCGGATCTTTCAAACCTGCACGTGCACGTCGTATTGCCCGGGAAATAGCAGTTACTGCCTCACTTTGGCCAATGACACGTTCGTGTAGCATTTCTTCCATGTTGAGCAGTTTTGCAGATTCCGTTTCAGCTATTTTAGATACCGGTATTCCAGTCCACATCGCTACAACTTCTGCGATATCTTCAACTGTCACTTCGGATTCTTTTTGACCCTGCTTTTCTTTCCAATCTGTTTTCGTTGTTTCAAGTTCTTCTTTCATCTTTTGTTCTTTGTCGCGGAACGATGCCGCTTTTTCGAATTCTTGGCTTTGGACAGCTGCATTCTTTTCAGAACGAATTGCTTCTAATTTCAATTCCAGCTCTTTCAAGTTAGGCGGTGTCGTGTATGAACGAAGGCGTACTTTTGAACCCGCTTCGTCGATTAAGTCAATCGCTTTATCCGGAAGGAATCTGTCAGAAATATAACGATCCGACATTTTAGCAGCCGCTTCGATTGATTCATCTGTAATTTTCACACGGTGATGCGCTTCGTAACGGTCACGCAAGCCATGGAGAATTTGGATTGTTTCATCGACAGTTGGCTCGTCGACTTGGATCGGTTGGAAGCGTCGTTCAAGCGCAGCGTCTTTTTCAATATATTTACGGTATTCGTCAAGCGTCGTTGCACCGATACATTGCAATTCACCGCGTGCCAGCGAAGGCTTCAGGATATTAGATGCGTCGATTGCACCTTCAGCTCCTCCTGCCCCAATCAGCGTATGCAGTTCGTCGATGAATAGGATGATATTGCCCGCTTGGCGAATCTCTTCCATTACTTTTTTCATGCGATCTTCGAATTCACCACGGTATTTCGTACCCGCGACGACTGTTCCCATATCGAGTGTCATAACACGTTTGTCACGGAGAATTTCCGGCACTTCGTTATTAATGACTTGCTGTGCGAGTCCTTCAGCAATTGCAGTCTTACCAACACCTGGTTCTCCGATAAGTACTGGGTTGTTTTTCGTTCGGCGTGCTAATACTTCAATAACACGTGTAATTTCCTTGCTACGTCCGATAACCGGATCGAGCAAGCCTTCACGTGCCACTTCCGTTAAATCACGTGCCAAGCTATCCAATGTCGGCGTTGCAGCAGAATTCGAAACGCCTTGACCTGTAGCCGAGCTATCATTACTTCCCAGCAACTGAAGTACTTGTTGACGCGCTTTATTCAGACTAACGCCAGCGTTATTCAAGACACGCGCTGCAACCCCTTCCCCTTCACGGATAAGTGCTAGCAAGATGTGTTCTGTTCCGATATAAGAATGACCCAACTTACGTGACTCATCCACCGATAATTCAATAACTTTTTTTGCTCTAGGTGTGTAATGAACGATTGGACCGACATCCTTTGTTCCAGCACCTACAAGTTTTTCTACACCTTGTACGATTGTTTCAAAGTTGACACCTATCGCTTCAAGCGCTTTTGCAGCAATACCTCCGCCTTCACGAATAAGTCCAAGTAAAATATGTTCTGTTCCAATGGACTCGTGTTTCATCCGGATTGCCTCTTCTTGGGCAAGTTGCAATACTTTCTGTGCACGCTGTGTAAATCGATTAAACATCATATTCAGTCCTCTCCTTCTATACTATATATATACAATCAATTCCCCAAAAAACCATACATTACTCAAATGAATTCCTTTTCTAGAAAAGCGCAAGGCGCCGTTCAGCCTCGACAGGTAGGAGGAATGCATTTCAGTCCCTCCCATTGCACATGGGCCTAGGGGCTGGTGTCTAGACACCAATCCATGCAGTAAACCTTATGTTTTCATTCCTCTCTAGAAAGAGGTAAGAAAACAACCACCCTTTTATACGTATTCAACCGAACACGCGGGAACTCCTTTATTGGCAAAATTGACTTTGACTATCTTTGACCTAACTATACCTAAACAAAAGACAATGTGCAAAATACCTGCTCACTCTTCCGTATTAATCTCAGTCGGAGGAGAGGATTTCTCTACATTGAGTCGTTCTCGAAACAGTTTCGCTCTGAATATATCCCGTTCTTCTTGTGATAACTCCGTGCTTGCATATTGTTGTAGGAAACCTGCCTGCATGAATATCATCAGTTCGTTCAAAATCGACATGTCAACGTCCTGGATGATGCCAAGATCGATACCGAGTCTGACGTCCGAAAGGCATCGTGCTGCCTCGCCTGACGGTAATAGTCGCGCATAACTAATTGTACCCAATGAACGGAATAGCCTGTTCTCAAGCGCAATTCGCGACTTTGAAAGTAACAATTCCCGCGATTTCCGTTCATGCCCAATTAACCGAGATGCAATGTTTCCAAGATCCGCGAGAATCTCTTGCTCCGTTTTACCAAGCGTCGTCTGATTTGATACTTGATAGACATTACCAGGTGCTTCACTTCCTTCGCCATAACTCCCTCGGACAATGATTCCAAGCCGTGAGATAGCCGGGATAATACGATCAATCTGCTTCGTCATTGTAAGTGCCGGTAAATGCATCATCACAGATGCGCGCATGCCGGTTCCCGTATTCGATGGACAGCTTGTCAAATAACCAAAGTCTTCATCAAAAGCATACGGCAGTTCTTTTTCAAGGTAATCGTCAACCTGATCAGCCTGTTTATAGGCATCCTCAAGCTGTAACCCAGGATAGATGCATTGAATGCGGATATGGTCCTCCTCATTCACCATGACACTTATGGTCTCGTCTTCTGATAGAAGAACTGCGCCATGCCTGTCAGGAATTGCGAGTTGCGGACTGATCAGATGTTTTTCAACAAGTACTTGGCGTTCCAATGCAGGTAGATCGGACATCTTAGTATAGGAATAGCCACTTTGCATGGTATCAAGCAAAACACCCGTAACCGCTCTGTCTACCGCCATCGCTTCTTCTTCAGTGAACGCGATAGGAAAACGATAGCCCGTCAAGTTGCGTGCAAGTCGAATTCGCGTCGACATAACGATGTCTGAGTGCTCTCCGTAAGCAGTCATCCAAGGGGTTACCGCATCACGCATGAATTTTTCAATCGACATCGTTTTCTTCACCTCCAAGGGAAAGGTGTTGCTTTAGTGTATTCGCTTCATCACGCAAAGCTGCCGCTTCTTCAAAATGCTCAGCTTCTACTGCCTCTTTCATCTTCACTCGGATCTCTTCAATTTTCTTTTTAACTGCATATATTTCATTAAATGAAACCGGTACTTTCCCGGTATGAGTTGAATGGCCATTGTGAAGCTTGCCAAAAACTTGCGGTAAGCTGCCACGAAATGTGTCATAACAGTCGGCACAGCCAAACTTCCCAATATCGAGGAACTTCGGAAACGTTAAACCACATGAGGGACATTCGGGTCCTTCAAACGACTCTCCCCGCGTTTGCGGTTGTGCCTGGAAAGGATCAGAACCGCTAAACCAGTGAGATAGGAACTGCTGAATGGACAACGGCTCTTGATTGGGGTCGAAATGGAATGTTTGTGATTGAAATGCGCATTTCTCACATAAATGGCGTTCCAGCGATCCGACTACACTTTCTTGCGTAATCGTAATGGACGCAGTTCGTTCTTTACAATTTTCACATATCATCGAAAGCCACCTCATATCAGTTGGATTGGTGATTAGTTACGCTGTTCGTAAATAAGCGTCAAGAGCATTGCTTGTAAAATGCGTGCACGCATGATATCGCGGTCTGGAAGTGGCTGATGGATAGTTCTTCTATCAACCGCAGCAAGAATGAGCTTTGATTCGCGCTCCGTTATGACTTCTTCTTCAATTAGTCTGTAAACGACATCTAAAGCCATCGTATAAGAGGCTCCCGATTGGATACCGCCTAAAATATGTTCTATCAATTCTTTACGGGAATTCGCCTGAACGCGGAAAATACGTATGTAGCCACCGCCTCCACGCTTCGATTCAACCGCATAACCACGCTCCGCCGTGAAGCGGGTCTTAATAACGTAATTGATTTGAGACGGAACGCACTGGAACTTTTCAGCGACTTCATTGCGCTTAATTTCGATGGTTCCACACTGTCCCTCTTCGATTATTGCTTTCAAATATCCTTCAATAATGTCGGAAATGTTTCTCATACCCTCACCTCTTTCATACGGGGGATAAGCCGTTGACTTTGACTATCTTTGACTTGATTGTACATGATATTCCGCATGTTCCGCAATCGATACGCACCAGACTTAACAAGTATCGGCATGTGACAATACGTTTTAACCGTACGAAAAAACAAAAGCGGAAGCGCCTGTTCAGAAGCATAGGAGTTCAGACGTGGAATAGCTCCTTTTGCAGGTTATCCACTGTACGAGACTTTATAGTTTTCTATATATGTTGAACAGAGGAATACGATGTATGCGCTTTACAAGGGCTATTGGTAGGCCACCGGAAATTCTAATACTTGGACTCCTATCAATACCGCTTCGACGCTTTGTGGATGCCTCCCGCGATAAGCCAGAAAGAAGATCCCTTTCAGTCTTATCGCTCCGGCTACCACGAAGATGCGCCTTCGCTGGATGGTCAATGTGAGAAAGAGCATTTCATTATCTGTGATGAAATCTGCAAGTTGGAGTACGTCTTTCTTGACTATAAGTAGTATCAACTAGTAATCACATTATAGTCTCGGCATATACATCTCAAAACCACATTTCTCTCGATAATAAACACCCTAGTGCAGGCGCGGCAACGGGCTCGCCAAAGCGCCAAGCGTTCTACAATCCACACCCCGAATTAAGAAGCCACTGAAAAAGTTCTTTTTTAATAGTAAGAACTAGTTGATTGTAGTGAAGAGCGGCGACTCCAGCGGGAACAGCGCGAGCTGAAGACCCCACAGGAACGCAGTGACGAGGAGGCTGAAGCCGTGCCCGCGGAAAGCGTCCGCTCGGAACGGAAATCAACGGGATTGAAGGAAACAGGACTTTTTCAGCGGCCTCCGAATTAATACTCTCTCCTTATTGAGCGCCACAGTAGATTCAATGGGATTCTTTAATTCAACATATATAGCAACTAAAAATGGAGTGCAAGGCGAATTCGCCTTGCACTCCACTTCCGTTATTCCACGCTAACATTCGTCAACTCTTTCACAGGCAAGAATAGTTCACCCGTCTCTAAATATGTCACAACAAGCTTATCGCCCTCTTGAATATAGATTGAGAGTGGCACAGCTTCCGAAGAGACGATGAAGTTGCGTCCATCATCCGCTAAAAACGAAACAAGTGTAAAATCACCGACGCGCTCTTTGAATACACGTACGACCGTTACAGCCGCTTTCGCCTCTTCCGCACTCGAGCTACCATCTACACTGCTACCTCCGCGCTGAAGAGCTGTCTTATACAATTTCAATGCTTCGTTCGGCGTATTGCCGTAAACCGATATTTCCGGATTCGCTGCTGATACAATGAAGTAATTTTGCAGGAATCCATTTGAATCGAGCACTGGCGTTAACCAACTCGCTTCTCCGTAGAAGTTATACAAGACCGGCATTTCGCCGGACCATTTCTTTTCGATGAATTTCTTCTCGATAATCTGCAGTGCCCCTTGCGAATCCATATAGGACTCTTCCAGATTACCTGAATAATACGTTGCTTTTCCTGTCTTACCATCCGTCAACGCATAGCCAAGCATCGAGTCGACACCTTCTTTTGGACTTGTAAAGTCTGTGAAGTAATACATATGACCATTCTCGTCAAAAATCGGGCTTACATTCGCCTCTGTTCCTTCATCAGATGGCAACTTGACATCTTTCTTCCCAACGACTGAATTCCAGAAACCGTGGATATAGTTCCCGAAGTAACTATTTTGCAAACTGACCGCTTCAGGTGAAACAGCCCCGTCGATGAATTCAGGTATATCTGCAAGCAAATACTTTTTCACATCACCATTAGCAGGATCGACCATTACAATCCCTTTTACATCAAAGCCGTTACGCGCGGAAATGAATTCCCCATAAGAACGGATATAATACGGTTTTCCATCGTCGTCAATTTCAAGTTGAACATCCCCGTAAAAAATAAGGTTCGGCATTTTCATCCGTATATGACGCTCCACTTGTTTGTGGAAGTAGGACGACGGTGTATACGTCATTTCTGCTTTCACAAATTTCGGGTTATCAGCCGAGTCTGTTGCACTCATCGTAAAGTAGCCAGGCGTTGTATCAGCACTCCACCATTTAAAGAAGCCCGAAAACTCCACGGGTGCAATGTAGACAAATTTGCCATCGACTTTTTGAATTTGCAGACTGCCGAGCTCATAGTAACTCGTATTCGGAACTTGCCCGAATGCTTTCTTCATCTTATTGCGCGCAAACTTCGGTGGAACACTTGCCGGCGTTTTTGTTTCATCGAACGCTGAAATCTCCACTTGCTGATCCATTTCAACTGCTTTGTATTTCTTGTCGGCGTTGAAGAGCGGCGCGCTAAGTATATATGCACCAAAAACAAGTGCACCGAGGAACAGGACCAATTTCACTTTGCGGTCTTTGCCACCTGCCGACAAAGCACCTAGCAATGTAACGACTAAAAGCACCATCCACAGAGACGTCCAGTTACGGTCCATGTTTGTCGTATAGTAAAACACGAATACGGCTATAGCAGATAATATAGCTACGGTAACAATCGCAGCTCCTCTATTAAAAGGAGTTCTTACAGCTTCCTCATCCGCACCACGCTTCGCTTGAGTACTTAATATAAATGGGACAATAACTAGACTGAACACGATGCCCACAATAATTGAGAATATAAGTAAATTAAACATATATACACCCTTTTCCACTGAGTAAGATTTTTTGTTGTTAGCTAAGTATACGGATAATCTAGGAAATAGTTTCATTTACTTAATTAAAACCGAGCAAGTTTATTTATTTAAAATAATGGGTATACAGTAGAATAGAGGATTTTTTACTACCCTTCTTTTTTCCTCGGTCTCACAATCCAAAACAAAAAACTCCGGGGTAAATAAACCATTGGAGGCAACACATTTTGAATTGGTATGAGAAGCTAAATGAATACTTCCCCGTTGAAGAGATGAAGTCAAAGGAACATATGGATGCGTTACTAACTGACAAGAAAAGTGTTTATAAGAAGGATGAAGGACCTCATCATGTGCTCATGTATGTCGAGTTCGAGAAGTTTATATTCGTCGACTACTTGTTCGTTTCAACACAATCACGCGGCATGGGACTTGGCAGCAAATTATTAACAATGTTAAAATCCAAGAATAAACCGATTCTCCTTGAAGTGGAGCCAGTCGATTATGAAGATACAGATACTGCAAAACGACTTAAATTTTACTCACGTGAAAACTTCACACATGCACAGCGCATCGGCTATAATCGTCGCTCCCTTGCAACAGGCGAAAATACGGTACTTGAAATCTTATACTGGTCACCAACTGATTCAGGTGAAGAAGAAATCTACAATGCAATGACACAGACGTACGATGAAATCCACACTTATAAAGATGAAACATTTTATGGTAAAAAGTACGATCCTACTGATAAAGTACTTATTTTTCACACAAAAGGCAAAAGAGATATTCTGCAACCATTTGATACACCTGAATGAAAAAATGGACATCCCGTCGAAATGGGATGTCCATTTTTCAATCACACTGGAACAGGCTGTTTTGCTAAAGGTTCTAAGTCTATTTCGAATCCCATATCCTTCAGCGTTTGATAGTCTCTTTCACTTTCCTGGCCGGTTGTCGTCAAATAATCCCCAATAAAAATCGAGTTTGCCGGGTATAGCCCTAACGGCTGAAGACTGCGTAAGTTCACTTCACGCCCGCCGGAAATCCTGATTTCCTTTGTGGGATTAATGAATCTGAACAAGCATAGTACTTTCAAGCAATAGATCGGTGTTAACTCGTCTGTCCCGCCAAGGGGTGTCCCATCCACGGCATGTAAAAAGTTCACTGGAATCGAATCTGCATCCATTGCATACAAACTGCGTGCCATTGAGACGACGTCTTGTTTCGTTTCACGCATACCAATGATAACGCCAGAACACGGTGAAATACCCGACTGCTTCACAAGATCGACCGTGTTTACGCGGTCCTCATAAGTATGAGACGTTGTGATACTTCCATGGTGGGCTTCCGACGTATTGATGTTGTGATTGTAACGGTCGACGCCAGCATCTTTCAATCGGGACGCTTGGTCTGGTTTTAACAGTCCAAGACATGCACAAATGGTCATATGCTCATACTTCGACTTGATTTCCTTCACGGAATTGATAACAATTTCGAGTTCACGGTTCGCAGGACCTCTCCCGCTAGCCACAATACAGTAGGTTCCTGCATTCAATTCGGCTGCTCTAGCTGCACCTGCTACAATTTCTTCTTTTTTCATCATGGCATACTTTTCGATTGGCGCTTTTGAAATAATCGACTGTGCACAATACCCGCAGTTTTCCGGGCATAAGCCAGATTTCGTATTCATTATCATATTAAGCTTCACTTTATTCCCATAATAATGTTTCCGGATTATATAAGCCGCGTGCAAAAGCGGCAGCAAGTCCTCTTCTGGACTCCCCAATATCGATAGGGCTTCCTCATCCGTCAGGACATGTCCCACTAGAACACGTTCAGCTAACTCAGTATACTTCGTCATATTAACGCCTCACTTTCAATACCTTATACATACGGTGTCCAAAGATTCCAGCAAGGACGGCAAGGATAATATCTTTCGGCAGTGGCGGCACCATCCATAGCCACGCGACTTTGTATGTAAAGGCATCCGGTGCCGCAGCCCAGAGCTTATAGGCATAATACATCCAGTTCGTTCCGATTACATAATTTAGAACCATTCCAACGATTGCAGCAATAATATAACCATGTAATTTCCCGTTCTTTTCAACGATTTTCCCGACGATGAATGCTACTAAAATATAAGATATGATAAATCCGAATGTCGGACTGATAATTGATCCAAAACCACCACTGAATCTCGCAAATACAGGCGCCCCCGCAAGCCCGATGAACATATAGACCGCCATCGCCAGTGCACCCCTGCGACTACCAAGAATAAGTCCCGCAAGAATCGCAAAAAATGTCTGCAATGTAATCGGCACACCACCCACAACTAGAAATGGTACAAATGCGGTAATATTTGCGCCAATCATCATCAGTGCTGCGAACATTCCACTGTAGACAAGTGTTAACGGACTCATTGCGCTTTTACTTTTTGTTTTTACTGTAGCTGTTGTCATGATCTGATACACCCCTAAAGTTTATGTTATCTTTAACAGAATAATAGATAACACATTATGAGTCAACAAATATTTAAATCAAGTTAACGCAAATGACGTATTAGCAAATAAACAAAAGACCGATAGCAAATTCGCTATCGGTCTCTCTTTAGGATTTTTCGCCTTCGTCTTTTGGAAATAAAAAGTAAGAAATGATCCCGCTCAAAATCATCGCACCAATTATAATAGCCAAGCGCGTTAATCCGGGCACTTCTTGGAATTCTTTCGTCAATTTCATCCAGCCAAACCCTCCAACGAGCAGCATGACTGGAATGACAAATTTAAAAGCTCTCAACAAACTCACCTACTGTATATCATTATGGTAGCTTTATTCTACCATAAATCTGACCTATCACCAGCCGCGGCGATTTCCACAGCCACAACCGGGACGATGTCCACAGCCAGGACGATTACCGATACCGCCAACTTGTGGACCGAATCCGCCCATTCCTGGTCCCATACCTGGACCCATTCCGCCCATTCCTGGACCGAAACCTGGTCGAGCAGGGAGTGTTTGCCCCATCACATTCTGTGTTGTTTCTGTGAAATAGTGACGTGGAATTTCAACGTTATGCACCCGATTCACATTGACGATCGGATGGATATAAGGAACTTCACGCGGTACAAATTGATCGTGACAACGATACTGCGTCGGACATACTACCGGGCGTACTTGATTACCACCCATCATATTCCCTTGATGACAATTTGGCTGCTGCCAATTACCTTGTTGCATCATACTATCACCTCCTCCTTCTAGTAGATGTGAAAAGAAGGAAGACAAACGGGCGATAGACACTATGAACTTTAATGAATATTGGATAGTTTACTAACTACAGATGTTGAAATAAAGATTCCATTCAAATCCGCTGTGGCGCTCGGGGATGCCTCCCACGAGGGACACAGGAAATAATAGAATTACTTCTTGGTATAAACTGTATAATTTATGCAAAGTACGCAAAAATTATACAAACCGAACTCTTCGTTGTTCGGTTGGCTACCCCTTTTAAGGTGCCTTCACCCAGTTTCCACATGTATTCGTATATTCAATATAGATTATAGCGCTTAGTCTTGAACTCCTGCATTACGCATTCTTCTGTAGTATAGAAACACTCGAGTCACTAGAAAGAGTGGGCTGATGGAACTGGCAATCAGAAAAGCCAGTATAACTTTATGGACGAGAGATCTATCATAATCAATATTAATATTAATATTCATCCATAACACAAATGTCAGCAATGCGACTGAATAACTCGCCATAATACCATTCATAATCATTATTCTTCGCACTTGCCCTTTTCGTTCCACCTCATCGTACGTTAAGCGCGGCATCTTGTCGCCAGCTTCATATGGTTTTGCCCAAAGAGTATATTTCATAAACGTAAAAGATGATGTGAATTTCAATTGCCACCCCGCGCTTTTATGAATTGTGTAGTAGGCATGCGCCACTTTTGGTTGAAAGTCATATATATACGATACATTTTCCGCTTCACCTTCCACAAAATGAAACCTTGTTCCCGAACCTGTTACTCGAACAAGATGGTTCCCTTCAGCTGCCATTTCAGAAAGCCACTTTTCAAGAAGATCAGGTGCGTACATCCAGCCAATTCTAAGCTTGACGAACGTTTTGCCTATTCGCATATCTGTATCCGTTTGGATTTCAAAGTACTCGATTTCAAATGACCTCAATTTCCGCTGGATATAGATTGCGAGCACAATCGTCGCGATTCCTTGGAGCGCGAACAATGCAGTAATCGCCCACAAAGGGCTTCCCACGATTTCACCCCCAAAGCCAAATAGAAATGGTATAAAGGCCAATGTCATAGAGGTTAGTGGAATAGCATTCATAACAGCAAGCACCGAAATAACATACATATGAAGTCTGTTTCTTTTCAGTACACCTTCACGCGACGGAAATACATGGATATCATCCTCTTCGTTCTTGACGATTATCCAATTACCTTCCGTCACTTCAATTTCCCATCCAGAATCCTCAAGCGAACTAGGCAAATCCACCTGTAGCTTGTCATATATAATATGATGTTGCACTATTTCACGGTGTCCTTGTTCAAATGAAAACACCCGCGTCAGGCGATTAACATCCGTTAATTGCATTCCATCCTCAGCCATTTCAGATAACCAACGTTCTGTCTTTTCCACATCATAACTCCAAAATGGTCTCCATTTTTTCGCAGTCATTGGAATCCCCCCTCGTGTTTCATTGCATTTGTGTGCAATTCTTTCAGCCGTCCCATTTCGTGGCGCATGAGTCCTTTTCCAACATCCGTAATTTCATATATTGTTTTGCGCTTTTCATCTGCATAGACCGTAATGATTCCATCTCGCTGCATTTTCGTCAGCGTGCCGTAAATTGTTCCGGATCCAAGGATAAGTCGGCCCTCTGTCAATTCTTCCACGTACTTAATAACACCGTAGCCGTGGCGTGGTTTCGTAAGTGATAGCAAAATATAGAATGCCGTTTCTGTCATCGGACTATATGATTTAATAATTTTCTCCATTTTCAATTGAACTCACATCCAATTCTTTACATTCATTATGTCATGGCTCGACTATATCACGGTGTGACATAGTGGTCAAAGGTATTTTGATAAATCAAAAAGGATCTTTCCGTAGAAAGACCCCATTATTCACCGTATGAATTACTATATAAACTTAGCAAAGTCGCCTTTCACGGGGTAGCTGCAGCGGATTCATCGAAGCTCTTTATTTCAACCTATATAGAGCATTAAAAAACAGAAAAACCTCACATCGCTGTGAGGTTTAGTTATTGGTAATCACGCGGAAGTTTTTTTTCATCCTCGAAGGAATCGGACTTTTCTCTTCTTTTCTCAAGCATTTCATATTGCTCATAAATTGGACCACCTTCGCCAATCATTTTTAATTTGTCGATGAAATCCTTATTAGTCCTAAGCTCCATTTCTGACGACTCAATAGGTAAACGTTCCATAGTCTATCATCCTCTCATCATTTTGCCGGGGCTAAATGCGGTGGAAAACATCCAAACGTTTATAGCATGTTCCATTTCTTTTCACTACTATTATACTAAATATTCTGTCACGTGTAAATAGTAACACCTTTCACGTTTTATCGATTCACTAACAGGCTATACTATAGAAGATAAGTACTCCGGGAGGTTATTTTATGAAAAGAATTATTTTATTTGACGGTGTTTGTAATTTTTGTGATGCAAGTGTGCAGTTCATTATAAAGCGAGATCCTGCCAATCATTTTCAATTTACTTCATTACAAAGCGAAAAAGGACTGGAACTCACGAAAAAATATGCTATCCCGGAAGACGTTGACAGCTTGGTTTTGATTGAAAACGGTAAAGCGTTCACCAAGTCTTCAGCAGCGCTCCGTATCGCAAAAAAACTGGACGGATTATGGCATCTATTCTTCCTATTTATACTCGTACCACGTAAAATCCGTGACGGCGTATATAACTACGTCGCTAAAAATCGCTATAAATGGTTTGGCAAGAAAGAAGATGCGTGTATGTTGCCATCGCCAGAACAGCGGAAACGCTTTATTTAACCAACGACAAAAGGGCCCGCCGAGTTTTCATCGAGGGCCCTTTTGTTATTCACTTACACCTGTAGCTCTTTGTTTTCCTCAGCCGTAAACGCACGTGACCTGGTCAAAAAGCGTTTGCCTTCGACACCTTCGAGTGAAAACATGCCACCGCGACCGTTGACAACGTCAATGATTAGCTGTGTATGCCTCCAATACTCGAATTGGTTTTTGTGCATATAAAACGGTGTTTCACCAATAGTACCAAGTAGGACATCCTGATCACCTATAATCAGTTCCCCATTCGGATAACACATTGGCGATGATCCATCACAGCAGCCGCCCGACTGGTGAAACATGAGTGGACCGTGTTTCTCTTCCAAAAACGCAATGAGTTCCAGTGCAGCGTCGGTTGCGAGTACGCGTTCCGTCATCCGCACTACCTCCCTCCTTTTCGAATCAATCACGCCTCGGCGTGATTGCGTCCGGATTTTGAATTGAGCTTGCTCAATTAACTCCCTTCAAAATCTGTGACATCCGCCGGAGGCTTTAATTTCATTCAGCGGGGTTTGAACCCCCGCTGAATGAAATTAAAAGAAACCTTGTTTGTTTTCGCTGTAGCTAACAAGCATGTTTTTCGTTTGTTGATAGTGGCTCAACATCATTAAATGGTTTTCACGTCCAACACCGGACGCTTTGTAACCACCGAATGCAGCATGCGCTGGGTACATGTGATAACAGTTCGTCCAGACCCGCCCCGCTTGGATGCCGCGGCCGAAACGATATGCCGTATTCATGTCGCGTGTCCAGACACCCGAACCTAAGCCGTATAGCGTATCGTTCGCAATTTCAAGCGCTTCTTCTTTTGTTTTGAATGTTGTAACCGAAACGACAGGGCCAAAGATTTCTTCTTGGAAAATCCGCATTTTATTATTCCCTTTAAAGACAGTTGGCTTGACGTAGTAGCCGTCTTTCAAATCGCCTTCAAGCTGATTTTGCTCTCCGCCAATCAGGCATTCCGCACCTTCCTGTTTGCCGATATCTAGATAGGAAAGAATTTTCTCCAACTGTTCAGTTGACGCTTGCGCACCCATCATGACAGTCGGATCAAGCGGATTTCCTGTTTTAATCGCTTTTACACGCTCAATTGCGCGGTCCATGAATTTATCGTAAATGGATTCTTGAATCAATGCACGCGATGGGCATGTACATACTTCACCCTGGTTCAGTGCAAACATGACGAAGCCTTCTACTGCTTTGTCCAAGAACGAATCGTCTTCGTCCATAATGTCTTCGAAGAAGATATTCGGTGATTTACCACCTAATTCGAGTGTGACAGGGATTGCGTTTTGTGAAGCGTATTGCATAATCAGACGTCCCGTTGTCGTTTCACCTGTGAATGCAATTTTCCCAATACGTGAGCTCGATGCAAGCGGTTTACCTGCTTCAAGACCAAAACCGTTCACGACATTCAAAACACCCGGAGGTAATAGATCTTCTATCAATTCTACAAGTACAAGAATTGATGCCGGTGTCTGTTCAGCAGGCTTCAGCACGACACAGTTTCCTGCAGCAAGTGCTGGTGCTAGTTTCCATACCGCCATCAGAATAGGGAAGTTCCATGGAATAATCTGTCCAACGACACCGATTGGCTCATGGAAATGGTACGCTACAGTATCGTCGTCAATCTGACTAACTCCACCTTCTTGCGCACGGATTGCACTAGCAAAATAGCGGAAATGGTCGATAGCAAGCGGCAGATCTGCATTCAATGTTTCACGAACCGCTTTGCCGTTATCCCACGTTTCAGCAACAGCTAGCATTTCTAAGTTTTGTTCAATGCGATCAGCAATTTTCAGTAACGTATTCGCACGTACCGTAACAGACGTTTTGCCCCAAGCATCTTTTGCAGCATGTGCCGCATCCAACGCAAGTTCAACATCCTCTGCAGTCGAGCGTGCTACTTCTGTAAATACTTTCCCCGTTACCGGCGTCACGTTATCAAAGTATTCCCCTTTAACCGGCGCTGTCCATTTTCCACCGATAAAGTTATCGTAGCGTTCTTTAAAGTTTACTTTCGCACCTTCCGTATTCGGAAAAGCATAAATCTGATTTTCTACCGCTTGTACCATTTTTCCATTCCTCCCTGTGAGTTGAATTTTTCACACAATGCCACTATATGTCGCAAACTTCCTCCGTATGCGCCTCTACCAGAAGCAATTAATGTATGCGCTTACAACAGACTTGAAATAAAAAAGAAGCTTGTCCTCTTATTCTGTCAGACTATGTTGATTATTTCAACTACTAGACTTTATAATCGTTCGACATAGATTGACATGTTCATCGGGAGCTACTTTATTATCCGTGCGTGGTAAATTAAAGGGCCTACTCGTAAGTCTATAAATCGACTTACGAGTAGGCCCTTTATATAACAATGGTTTTACTGAGCAGTGTAGCCACCGTCCAAAATAATCGCTTGTCCAGTCATACCCTTTGCGGAGTCACTTGCAATATACAAAGCTAAATCCGTTATCTCCTTCACATCGAGCAGTCTTTTTTGAGGAACTAATGGGTATAGTACTTCTTCTAAAACTTGTTCAACTTCAATATTTCTTGTTTTTGCAAGGTCAGCAAACTGGTTCCTCACTAATGGCGTATCGACATACCCTGGACAAATCGCATTGACAGTAATTCCATCTGCAGCCGATTCGAGAGCAGCTACTTTCGTTAAACCAATTACCCCATGTTTTGCAGAGTTGTAAGCGGCTTTTCCAGCAAATCCAATAACGCCATTAATAGAAGCCATGTTAATAATTCTTCCAAACTGTTGTTTCTTCATATGAGGCAGTGCATGTTTGATGGCTATAAATGGTGCCGTCAACATAATTTTTACAAGCAGTTCAAACTTTTCAGTAGGGAAATCTTCGATAAATGATACATGTTGCATCCCCGCATTGTTGACAAGAATATCAATCCGCCCAAACTTCTCAACCGTAAATTCAATTGCCTTTTTGATGTCCTCTTCTTTTGTAACATCACAGACAATTCCTTCGACATTTTTTTCAATTTTGGAAAGTGCTTCATCGACGGCTTGTTGCGTTAAATCAGAGATAACAACTTTAGCACCAGCATCAGAAAATGCCTTTGCAATATCGAATCCGATTCCCCTTGCTGCTCCAGTTATAAATAACACTAGATCTTGCATCATATTCTTTGCCACCTTTACCTTTTAGATTGCTGTCCATCCACCATCTACTTTAATCGTTTCACCTGTAACAAAATTTGATAGGTTCGATGCCAAGTAAAGAACCGCTCCTGAAATATCTCCCGGTTGTGCCAGTTTGCCTAAGAGAATTCGACTTTCTACATCATTTTTAAATGCTTCATCTTCAAACATTTTAGTCGTCAATTCTGTTTCAATAAATGTCGGAGCAACGGCATTTACATTTATTCCACTTTGCGCCCATTCGACTGCCAACGCTTTTGTCAGTTGAACCGCTCCACCTTTACTTGCACAATACGCCGCCCTATTATAATAACCAACAAAAGCCATTTGGGATACGATATTGATGATCCTCCCACTGAGTTGCGGAATCATGTAAGTAGCGGCTTCCTGACTGCAAAAGAACGTAGATTTTAAATTTGTATCGAGCACTTGATCCCAATCATCTTCCGTCACTTCTATCGCCGGTTTAGCGATATTAACCCCCGCATTGTTCACCAATACATCTACCGTTCCAAATTGGGTCGCTACCTCATCAACCATCGCCCGGACCTGCTTGATATCCTTTAAGTCCGCTTGAATCGATTTACATTTCGTATTGTATTGGTGTAATTCCACTAGCGTGTTATGTAGTGCATTCTCATCTCGACCTACGATAACGACATTCGCTTTTAGTTCAGCGAATGTCCGGGCAATTTCTTTTCCAATACCCTTACCCCCGCCCGTTACAATAACCGTTTTGTTTTCTAAATCTGAAAAGTATGGTTTCATATTAGCATCCTCCTACTCTTTCCGATCGTTTTTTAGGAAGTGAATAAGCGTTTTCTCCCGCTCTGCATTGATTGTTTCAGAAGTTTCTTGATCCCACATATAGAATCCTTCACCACTCTTATCACCGAATTTCTTTTGATTGACTAGATTTGATAAGTGAACTCCCGATTTACTTTCATTGCTAAGATCTTCAAACAAGTAATTTGAAATCGCAGAGAAAACGTCAAGGCCTCCCATGTCCGCAGTCATTAACGGTCCCGTTATCGGCAAGCGTCTCCCAATGCTATACGTTACAGCTGCATCGATATCTTCTTTCGTCGCAACACCTTCATCGAGCAGCGATTGTGCCTCGCGGAATAAAGCATACTGCAGCCGGTTCCCGATGAATCCTGGAACTTCTTTGTTTATCAAAATCGGCTTTTTATTCATTTCGTTCAATAAATTCATAGCACGCTCAATCGTTACCTGATCAGTTTTCTCCCCTTTAACCACTTCGACAAGGGGGATTAAATGTCCCGGATTCCAAAAATGTGTAACGATAAAACGATTCGGGTACTCCATTTCTTCCGCTAAAGAAGTTGGCGTAAATCCAGACGTATTACTCGCAAGAACAGTATCTTTACTACATATTGCTTCAATCTCTTTATACAATTCCCGCTTCATTTGACTATTCTCTGGAATGACCTCAATTATAAAAGTCGCCTCTCGTACAATCTCTTCTAATGAAGTTGAAAATACAATGCGCTTACGAATTTCTTCAGCCATTGCTTCATTAAATAACTCATTTTGTACCATTACTGTTAATTTATTGCGAAGCCCTTTATCTGCTGTTGCTAGATCTTGTTCATTCACACCAGAGATTTTGACTTCAATCCCTGCCCACGCCGCTGATAACGCGATTGAATGTCCCATCGTGCCACAACCGATGATTGCTAGTTTTTCCATAACGGTCTACCTCCATTTTTCGATATGATAAAATACCCAACAAACTATAACAATTAGCTTGTTGGGTATCTATTACTTACATGCCTAATGAGAATAATACGACAGCTAACACGACGCCGAGTATTGGTACTATGACCGTTAATGCGCCAAACGCAGGATATGCGTCTTTATGCGTTTCGCCAGCAATTGAACGAATTGTCGTTACAACATAACCGCCCTGTGGCAATGAATCCAAAGAGCCTGAAGAAATTGCGACCACACGGTGTAACGCATCCGGATCGACACCCAAATCTAAATAATGTGGTGCAAGCAACGGTAAAGCAATCGCCTGTCCACCTGATGATGATCCAGTTAAACCTGCAATAACTGCTACTGCAAGTCCTCCTCCTATGAGCGGACTCCCTGGAATAGCCGTCATAAAACTAACAGCGTCACCAAACGCGGGTGTTGCTTTTATAACTCCGCCAAATCCTACAACCGCGGCTGTATTGGCAATTGCAATAACTGCACCCATAGTTCCTTCTGAAACCGCTTTCCCAAAGTTCGAGAAATACTTTCTGTTGATTAAATACGTTGCGATTACACCACTCGTAAGAGCAACGATTAACGCTGATGTTCCCAATGAGTTATGGAATATAAATGAGATAATCAACACAACAACTAAGGGAATTACACTTAACAATGGACTCGGTAAATTCTCCCTTACCTCATGATGATCCGTTTCTCTATCAACAAAATGTTCGCCTTTTGCCAACGCTTTTGAAATCATTTTTTTCAGCCACCAATAGCCGAAGATCGCCATAAATGCAGCTACAATTGCACTTACTTGCCATCCAGCATATGCAGTTGTTCCAAGGAACTCAATTGGAATCCAGTTTTGAATTTCTGGTGAACCCGCAGAAGTCATGGTAAACGTTGTAGATCCAAATGCTAATGTCGCTGGGATGAATCTTCTTGGTAAGTTTGCTTCTTTAAACAAACTGATGGCCATTGGATAAACAGAAAATGCAACGACGAATAAACTAACTCCCCCATACGTCAGGATTGCACAAGCGATTACAACAGCAAGAGCTGCCCGTTTCATACCAAGCTTGCCTACAATCCATTTCGAAACACTTTCTGCTGCACCGCTATCTTCCATAACTTTACCGAAAATTGCTCCAGTCAAGAACATTAAATACCATGAGCCGATGAAACTTGAAAAACCGCCCATATAATTTGTTACAAAGTTAGCTATCCCTTCATCCGGTACTCCCGGAAATAATGGAAGGCCACTTAATAGTGCAACAACGAGCGCTGACAGCGGAGCAGCAATTAGTAAGTTCATGCCCTTCATTGTCAAATAAATCAATAATGCTAGTCCCCCAAATAACCCTATCATCCCTAACATCGAATCGCCTGCCCCCTCTGCAGAAAAGAAATTATGCTTTCTTTCCGTACCTTCTTACTCGTAATAACGCTTGTTCAGCATGACCTGCAAAGTTCTCCAATTGACAGAGACGCGCTGCATATTCGCCGATATAAGCACTCGCTTCAGGTGTCACTTTTTGGTACGTTACCGTTTTGATAAACTTACCTACCCATAGACCGCCTGTATAACGAGCTGCACCTTTTGTTGGTAATGTATGATTCGTTCCAATCACTTTATCGCCGTATGCAACGTTCGTTTCAGGCCCTAGGAATAGACAACCGTAATTTGTCATGTTTTCTAAGAAATAATTCGGATCTGCTGTTAGAATTTCAACGTGTTCAAACGCTAGTCGGTCGGCTTCTACAAGCGCTTCTTCAATGCTATCCACTAACAGGATTTGGCCGTAATCATCCCATGAAACGCGTGCAACGTCAGCCGTTGGTAATACTTTAAGTTGTCTTTCGATTTCTTCTACAGTTTCATAAGCAAGTTTTTCCGAAGTCGTAATTAAGGCACCCGGAGATGTTGGACCGTGTTCACCTTGTCCAAGAATATCCGTAGCAATCATTTCAGCATCTGCTGTTTCATCCGCAACAACTAATGTTTCAGTAGGTCCAGCAAACAAGTCAATTCCTACGCGACCAAATAGTTGTCTTTTTGCTTCTGCCACGAAAGCGTTTCCAGGCCCGACAATCATATCGACAGATTGGATCGTTTCAGTTCCAATCGCCATAGCAGCCATCGCTTGAATTCCACCTAATAAATAGATTTCGTCCGCACCCGCCAAATACATTGCCGTGATTGTTGCATTCGGGATTTCACCGTTAATTGGCGGCGTGCAAGCGATTACACGCTTGACACCAGCAACTTTTGCTGTCAACACGCTCATATGAGCAGAAGCAACCATAGGGTAACGTCCACCAGGAATATAACAGCCGACGCTGCTTACAGGGATATTTTTATGCCCTAAAATAACGCCTGGAATGTTTTCTACTTCTACATCGTTCATTGACGCTAATTGCGCTTCTGCAAATTCACGAATGTTCTTTTGAGCAAATTTAATATCTTCGATTACTTCCGCAGGTACTTGCGCTACGATTTCTTTAATTTGTTCTTCGGTTAATCTGAATGCCTCAGGCGACCATTTATCAAATTTCTCGGAGAACTCACGAACCGCTTCGTCTCCTCTATTCTCAATTTCTTGAATAGCATTCGCTACAATTTTCGATACTTCAAGATTGTTTTTAGTCAATTCTTCTTGTGATTTACCAGCTTTCAATACTCTAACCATTTTATTTCCTCCTCTTTCTTTCTTGCATACGTATGCAAAGCACTTTATAGGTAAAGAGTATTTCAAATACTCTAGGAAGTCAACCTTTTTTTATGTCGTTTTACGCTCGATTAAAATCCCATTTACCTCTATATTGTCAGCAAAACCTGTGTACTCCTCTATTTCCGACATTAAATAAACAACTGTTTGATTTACCATTTCATTAATCGGTTGTGCCCAAGTCGTTAGACTATACGTCGGCCACGAAGCCATTTCAATATTATCAAACCCAATTACTTTCGTAGCTTCCGGAATAGCAATCGAACTTTCACGAAGTGCATCCAACACACCTAACGCCATGATATCGTTCGCCACAAAAAATGAATCTGGAATTCCATTTTCATTTATCACTTGCTGGGCAATTTTATATCCGCCCTCATATGTATAATCCGATCCAATCCTTTTCAGGGCAATGTTATTTTTCGTAAGAGCTTCAGTAAAGCCTTGTTCCCGCTCTTTACTTGTCGATGTATTTTGATTCCCTGCAATATAAATGATATCCGAACTACCTTTATCAACAAGAAATTGTGCAATTTCCTTACTTGCCTCTAAATTATTACAACACACAGAGTAAAAATCATTACTCGCGATTTTTCTGTTAAAAAGCACCAAAGGAATTTTATATCTTTTAAAGTCTTCTATAGCATTTAAAGACAGTGACGCGTCTGTAATAATGACACCTGCAACATTATAATTAAATAATATATCGATATCTTCTTTTTGTATTTCGTCATTATTCGTGTATACAAACATAATGCTATAGCCCAAACTTTTAAAGGTCGTTGTAAATTGCTTTAAAACTTGAGGATAAAAAGGATTTTGAATACCCTTCATCACTATACCAATGATTTTCGTTCGATTCGTAATTAAACTCCTCGCCAACTCATTTGGCCGATAGCCTAATTCTTTCGCGGCAGCTAGCACCTTTTCCCTTGTTTTCGCAGACACTGTGGCACCTTCAAAGTAAACTCTGGACACAGACGATTGAGATACGCCCGCATGTTTTGCGACATCCATCGCAGTAATTAACTTTTGCACTTCACTCACACCTTTGGAATCATATTATTGATTCAACTATACCCTCAAAACAGCTACTTCATCAATCGTTAACTTCTTGGTAATAGTTTGTTCATATCTTCCAACTAGAATAAAGAGTATCAGATGAAACGGGAGGAATTATCATGGAGACAGAAAATAGAAACAAACCGGTTAAACGATTTTTAGCAACACTAGGAGCAGGTGTTATTGGTTCGGTGTTAACGTTAGCGGTCGTCGTCAATACAGATCTACTACAAGGCGGTTCCGCTGAAGTGGTACCTGTCACTACGGATACGGTTCCCTATAATGTACAGCAAACAAGCACTAAAGATATACCGTCACTTTCCGATATGGTAGAACAGTCTTCCGGTGCAATTGTCGGGATTGTCAATTACCAAAAAGGGAATAATCCTTTTTCACAGCAAGCTGAAAGTACCAAGAGCGGTTCCGGTTCGGGTGTCATTTATAAAATAGATGGTGACAAAGCATTTATCGTGACGAATAACCACGTCATCGAAGGCGCAGAAAAGCTTGAGGTTTCACTTGAAAGCGGAGAGACAACAACGGCTACGCTCGTTGGAAAAGATGCACTAAGTGACCTCGCTGTCCTAACTATCGATGCGAAGTATGCAGACACTTCCCTAGAATTCGGCGACTCCGATAAACTTCGTGCAGGAGACGATGTCATCGCCATCGGTAATCCCCTTGGCCTCGACTTCTCCGGTACAGTAACCCAAGGGATTGTTAGTGCAGTCAATCGGTCCATCAACGTGAAGACTTCTGCGGGCGAATGGGAAATGAATGTAATCCAAACGGACGCAGCCATTAACCCCGGGAACAGCGGTGGCGCACTCCTCAATGCAGCAGGACAAGTCATTGGCATTAACAGCTTAAAAATTTCTGAAAGTGGTGTCGAAGGACTTGGCTTTGCGATTCCAAGTAACGAAGTCATTCCATTAATTGAAGAAATGACAACAAATGGACAAGTTGAACGCCCATATATCGGGATTGGACTTGCGGATCTTGATCAGGTGCCACGGACCTATTTGCAAGGTCTTCCGAGTGAAATTAAAGCTGGCGTGGTAATTGCAAATATTGATCCTGAATCTGCGGCAGGAAAAGCGGGCCTCGATGTAGAAGATATAATAACAGCGATTAATGGTACTGAAGTGAAGAACTCAACAGAGCTACGGAAGTTCTTGTACACGAATCTTGCTGTCGGTGACAAAGCAACATTTACGATTTATCGCGGTTCCGAGTTGAAAACGGTTGACGTTTTACTTACGAGCAATGTATCCACGGCAAATTAATATATTCGTCCAAACACCTCTCCTTCATTCCATGGGAGGGGTGTTTGCAGTTGCTAATTTCTCGTTTTCGATTTACCTTGAAAGGAATGGCAGTGCAACAGGAGGCGTGTTTTAGTGAGAATTTTAGTAATTGAAGACAATGAAAGTGTATCTTCCATGATTGAGCTATTCTTCTTGAAGGAAGAAATCCATGGTTCATTCATAAAAAATGGTTTGGAAGGGTTCGAAATTGCGAAGCAAGGCGGCTGGGATTGCATCATTATCGACTGGATGTTGCCTGGCATGGATGGGATTTCGATTTGCCATAAACTACGGCTAGCAAACATTGCTACGCCCATTATTATGCTAACCGCAAAAGATGGTGAATCAGACCAAGTGCTCGGACTTGAAATGGGTGCAGATGATTATGTCACAAAACCCTTCAGTCCACTGGCGCTAATGGCTCGCATTAAGGCGGTAACACGCAGGTATTCAACGCTGAAAGACAAACCACTGCAAGATGGCGTCGTCGAAACCGCCCATTTTAAGATTAACCTCAACACACGTGACGTATTGCTCGATGGAGTACGAATACAAAACCTGACTCCAAAAGAATTCGATCTACTATACCATTTTGTCCAGCATCCGAAACAAGTTTTCTCACGTGAACAATTGCTGGATAACGTTTGGGGATATGACTTTTACGGTGATGACCGAACTGTGGACGTGCATATCAAACGGCTTCGCACAAAAGTCTCGACGGATGAACAACCTTTTTTCCATACTGTTTGGGGCGTCGGTTACCGATTCGACGAAACCATAGGTGACTCAAAGTGAAAGTAAAATACTTATACCAGCAACTTGTCAGTCACTTTAGCGTAATCGTCATTGCATTTTTATTATTAAGCTTGCTATTTTCACACTATATCGAGCAATTTGTCTATGCTAATAAAACAGAAGAACTTCAGACATATGGGCAATCTATATTACGAGACATCCAACAAGATCAGCGAAGTTCTGACAGGATCTTAAAATCTTACGGGCAAGTCCTAAATGGTCGGGATATTCAATATAGTTTATTCGACGAAAACTCGGCCATCATTTATTCGACAGGCATAAAAACGCCGCTCATTAGTTTGAGTGAAAAAGAATGGCACGATATTAAAAATGGTCAACCTGTAACTGTGAAGCAGGATTTCAAACGATTCAACGAAGCCGTCACATTTGTTCTTCTTCCCTATGTCCAAAACAATCGATTTGTCGGCGGTATACTTTTGACGTCACCCATAAAGGGCTCACGTGAAGTTATTTCGCAAATGAATACTTATTTGCTTATTACAACATTCATCGCACTGACCATTTCGCTTCTTCTAAGCTGGATTTTATCGACTTTTCACGTTAGGCGTATTAAACGGCTTCAAGATGCAACTTCTGCCGTCGCACAAGGTGATTACTCAGTACGAATCCCCTCCTCGGATTTTGACGAAATCGGTGAACTTGCGGGTGATTTCAACGAGATGGTTGAAAAGTTGGATACCTCAATGGAGGAAATTGAAAATCTCGAAAACAGGCGCCGCCAATTCATGGCCGATGTGTCACATGAATTACGAACACCCCTTACAACAATAAGAGGCATGATTGAAGGACTAAAAAATAATATGATTCCTGAATCTGAAAAAGAAAAGGGATTGCAACTCGCCACTAATGAAACGTTGCGACTTATCCGTCTGGTCAATGAAAACTTGGATTACGAAAAAATCCGCTCCAACCAAGTCACACTCTTTAAACAGGACATCCAGCTCGTTGAACTATTAGAAATCATCAAAGACCAGCTCGATGGCGTTGCGGCGGAACGAAATAACGAGATTTTTGTGGCTGTAGACCCAAATATATTGGTGTTTGCAGATTACGACAGACTCACCCAGATATTGATCAATATCACAAAAAACAGTATCCAATTCACCGACAACGGTAGGATCTATCTTCGCGGTTATATGAGCAATACAAACTGTATCATTGAAATCGAAGATACAGGTATTGGGATTGACCCTGATGATGTCGAGAAAATTTGGGGTCGTTTTTATAAAGCCATTGTATCTAGAACAACGAATCCATACGGCGAATTCGGACTTGGCTTGTCGATTGTAAAAAGTCTCGTCATGATGCATAACGGCGCAATCGATGTAACAAGCGAAAAAGGAAAAGGTACAAAATTTACGCTGTCGTTCCCTGTACAAAATGAAAACTAAAAATCTGTTTTAGCTGCTATGCATTGTGCATAGCAGTTTTTTTAATATCTCGTTCATACCCCTGTCATAATTCGTTCATATTCTTCGGGCATACTAAAATTAATCAGATCCATGAAGGAGGAAAATAAATGAAGAATAATGCAATGAAATATGTTTTAGCAACGGTATTGACTCTAGGTGTAATTGGGTCGGTAACTGCCTATGCGAAAGAGGACAGCGAGACGACGAAAAGCTCCCCTTCATTCGAACATAAACATGGGGAGCAAGGAGATGCTAAAAAGTTTATTTCTGAGAAGGCAGAAGAACTTGGTATTAAAACTGACGGCAAGGACACGAAAGTAATTTTCGAAGAAGTACAAAAAGCCATGACCCTAAAACACGCGAAAGAACTTGGCATTGATACTGAAGGTAAAGAAATAAAAGCCCTTCAGAAAGAAATTTGGAATGCGAAACTTCAACTAGCAGCTACAGAGTTAGGCATTAATGCAACTGGCAAGGACGATGAAATGTTAGCAAAAGAAATTCGCGAAGCACAAATTACGAAAGAAGCAAAAGAGTTTGGTATCTCCACTGTTGGCAAAGAATTCAAAGCACTTGCAAAAGAAGTTGGGCAGGCTAAAGTTTTAAAAAAAGCAAAAGAACTGGGTATTGAAACAGATGACAAAGATCATCATGACTTAATGAAAGAAGTACGCGACAAAGAAATTTTCAATGCTGCTGAAAAACTTGGCATCGATACAGCGAACAAATCCGCACGTGAACTAATGAATGAAATCCGTACAAATTACGCCGACAAAGTTGAAGAATTGGACATCTTCCCTTCTAAGGTAGAAAAAGACTTTTTCTTCGATAGACCACGTGGTGGTAAAGGAGAACATTTTGAAGGTGGACGTGAACATGACAAAGACGACAATGAGGGGAAATCACAAGTACCCGAAAAAAGTAATACCCAAGAATAAATAGACTAAACGAAAAAACGAATCTGTTTTTTCGTTTTTTTATTCTCCGTAATAGTTTGTTCATATTTCTCCTGTAGAATGAAGTTATATCAAACATTGGAGGAATTAAAAATGCGTAAAAAAAGGTTATTCCCATTGTTAGCAGTCAGTCTACTCGCAATTATTCTAACTGTCACAACAGGCTGCTCAAAAGATTCAAAGGCGGCAGATGAAACTGTTGCAACTGTCGGTGATGAAAAAATTACGAAAGATGAATTATATGAAGTTCTCGTTCAATCTGCTGGAAAAGAAGCACTTACTGCAATGATTGACGATAAAGTCGTTGCACTTGAGTTGAAAAAAGAAAAAATCTCTATTTCAGATAAAGAAGTAGATGCAGAACTTGCGATATATATCGAAAATGCAGGTGGACAAGAAGCGTTTGACGCAGCACTTAAGCAGAATACAATGACTGAGAAAGAATTCAAAGAGAATATTATTGACTATTTATCTATCCGAAAAATAATTGAGCCACGTATTGAAATAACTGACGAGGACATCAAAGCGTACTTCGAAGAAAACAAAGAGTCCTTTAACGAGGAAGAACAAATCGCAGCCAGCCATATTTTAGTGGAGGATGAAGCCACAGCGAAAAAAGTTGCGAAGAAACTTGCAGATGGTGAGGATTTCGCAGCACTTGCAAAAGAATTCTCAACAGATACAATGAGTGCAGAAAGTGGCGGAGAATTAGGCTTTTTCCCACGTGGAAAAATGGTAGCCGAATTTGAAGAAGCAGCATTCTCCATGAAAGTTGATGCAATTAGCGACCCTATAAAAACAGAACACGGTTATCATATTATTCATGTAACCGATAAGAAAGCAGCAAAAGCTGCAACATTTGATGATCATAAAGAAGAAATAAAAGGGCTATTACTAGAAGAAGGTGTACAAGCAGAGTACGTTAATTGGTTAGATGAAGTAAAATCAGACTATAAAATCAAGAATTCGTTACTCACAGAATAAGTTAAATATCGAAAAAACGGACTCCCTTCAATGCAGAATGATAGATACTGCGTTGAAGGGTTTTATTATTCGTTCTGCTTACATAGTTGAACGAATAATAAAACCCTTCAATATGCTATACATCCATAACAATTTGATTCATTTCAGATGAATTTCACCTACAAAAATAGTCGATTTACTACAACTCACTAGAAAGCGCTTTCACTCACTTCCTTTGCGATATATTATATGCAATGTATAAATTTCGCTATTATTCGACAGAATTTTATGCTATTCTAATTAAAATTCTATATTGTCTGAAAGGGGAGAATACTATGTCTCAAATGCTAGCTTTAGTTATCTTGGTCGCTATTTTATATATCGGAGATGTCGTCTCTGTCCGGACGAAAGCGTGGATTCCATCCGTTTTCGTCTGCGCTGTCCTCTTCCTGCTAGGTTATTGGACGTTTTTCCCGCAAGATATTGTTTCGCTTGCCGGCGTACCGCCTACTGTCGCATCAATGATGATTTATTTACTCATTACCAATATGGGTACATTGCTATCACTTCAACAACTGAAAGAACAATGGAAAACCATTTTAATTTCGCTTGCTGGAATTTTAGGGATTGTCGTTGCCCTATTCGGAATCGGTACAATGCTATTTGGTATTGAAACAATCATCGTTGCAATTCCACCTCTCGTCGGCGGCGTTGTATCTGCGTTGATCATGTCGGAAGGCGCTGCCAACGCCGGACTCGCAACATTGGCTGTATTCGCGATTGTCATTTACGTGATGCAAGGCTTCGCGGGTTATCCTCTTACGTCAATTGTTCTTAAAAAAGAAGGTAAAATGCTTCTTGAAAAGTATCGTAAAGGCGAACTGAAGGAACAAAAGACCGGTACTCAAGCTTCAGTTTCAGAACGACATGAACTTAAGCTATTTAAGAAGATGCCGGATAAATTCAATACAGACTACTTTAAGTTTTTCCGACTCGCACTCGTCGGATTCCTTGCGTATCTCGTTTCTACATTGCTGGCACCTATCGTGGTAATTAGTCCTTATGTGCTTTGCTTATTGTTTGGTATTATTGCAACAAGTATCGGCTTTTTGGAACGTCACGTACTGCAAAAAGCAAATGGGTTTGGATTAGCAATGATGGCACTTATGCTGTTCATCTTTGACGGTTTGAAAAAAGCGACACCTTCCATGATGATGGAAATTTTGTATCCACTCGTCGGCTGTATCGTATTGGGCGTCGTCGGTATGTACATCTTCTCGTTGTTCATGGGGAAAGTACTGAAAGTCAGTAAAGAAATGGCATTTGCTGTTTCGTTAACTGCGTTATACGGCTTCCCAGCGGACTATATTATTACCAACGAAGTCATCAATTCATTAACAGAAGATGAAAAAGAAAGAGAAGCACTGACAAGTCATATGTTACCGCCAATGCTCGTCGGCGGATTTATAAGTGTCACGATGGTTTCGGTTATCCTTGCGGGCCTCTTCGTCGGATTCTTGTAATGAGCTAATTTAGAAACTAATCAAACGAGGAGGACTAGATATGACAGCCAATCAACAACGGATTGAACAACATATCGAATTGTTGAGCCGATTTACAGCTACACCAGGTGCGGGTGTAACGCGGCTTACATATAGCCAAGAAGATTTACAGGCTCGGAATTATATTAAAGAAAAAATGGTGGAGTACGATCTAACAGTGACGGAAGACGGGTTCGGCAATATCTTCGGCAAGCTTGAAGGAGCTTTACCTGACGCACCTTCCGTTATCGTCGGCTCTCACTTTGACTCTGTTCCAAATGGTGGCGCGTATGACGGTGCTGCAGGCGTAGTTGTTGGTTTAGAAGTTGCTGCACTGTTCAAAGAGAACCATCTTAAGCCAGCCTACCCGCTTGAAATTATCGCGCTCGTTGAAGAAGAAGGTTCCCGTTTTGGCGGTGGCCTAATGGGCTCACGTGGGATGATGGGTTTATTGACAGAAGAAGATTTCAAAACACTTGCTGATAAAGATGGCGTTTTAGCAGTAGATGCGATGGCAGATATCTCGGTCAACCCAGCGAAGGCGAAAAAACGAGATCCGAAAACGATTAAAGCCTTTCTAGAGTTGCACATCGAACAAGGCCCTATTCTCGAGGAGACAAACATTCAAATTGGTGTCGTTGAAGCAATTGTTGGACTGACTCAATTAGAAGTGACTGTACAAGGCCAAGCTGGACATGCCGGTACAACACCAATGGATCGACGCTCCGATGCACTCGTTTCCGCGGCACACATCATTGCCGCCCTCCCAGGCATTGCAAGCGGTGAAGGTCAAGGAACGGTCATTACAACGGGTCGATTGAATGTCTTTCCGAATGGCGCAAATGTTATCCCAGATAAAGTTGTCTTCAGCGTAGACATTCGTTCAGGTAAAGAAGAGCATGTATTGAATGCAGTTCGCAAAGTGGAAGAATTGATTGTACAACAAGATGGCAATGGTATTCGCACGTCAATTGAACAGCAACTCTACATTGAACCGAAAGAACTCGATAGCAGCATCCGCTCTTTATTAAAAGAAGCGAGCGACCATCTTGAAATTCCTTATTGTTCAATTAATAGCGGTGCGGGCCACGATGCAATGGTATTCTCAGATTATACGGCTTGCGGAATGGTGTTCATCCCAAGCAAAGACGGGCTAAGTCATTGTCCGGAAGAATGGTCGGATCCAGGTCATCTTGCAGACGGCACGACTATTATCTATGAAGCGATAAAGCGATTAACGGAGGCTAAAACAGCATGATTAATCAAAAAATAAAAGATGCTATCACAAACTATAGCGACGAACTGACGGCACTGCGACGCAAATTACATAGCGAACCAGAGCTGTCGTTCGAAGAAGTAAAAACAACTGCGTTCGTTTGTGCCTATTTAGACGAACTCGGTATTCCCTACCGCAAGACAGAACCTACAGGCGTTATTGCTGAAATTAAAGGCGCGGCGGGCGGCAAAACAGTCGCACTGCGCGGCGATATGGATGCACTCTCTGTTGAACAATTAAACACGCATGTACCTTATGCCTCCAAGATTGAAGGGAAAATGCATGCATGCGGCCATGATGCACACACATCGATGTTGCTAATCGCTGCAAAAGCATTATCCGATGTGAAAGATGAACTGCCGGGTAACGTACGCCTGCTCTTCCAACCCGCAGAAGAAATTGCGCAAGGCGCAAAAGCGATGGTCGATCAAGGTGCCATGGACGGCGTCGACAATGTTTTCGGCATCCACATTTGGTCGCAAATGCCGACGCATAAAGTTTCTTGTACACCAGGCCCCTCATTCGCTGCAGCTGACATTTTCAAAGTCCACTTCACAGGTAAAGGCGGACATGGTGCCATGCCTCAAGACTGTATCGATGCAGCACTCGTTGCTTCTTCGTTCGTCATGAATGTCCAGACTGTCGTTTCACGGACGATTGACCCGCAACAAGCAGCGGTCCTGACTGTAGGTAAAATGGAGGTCGGCACGCGTTTCAACATTATCGCTGAGAATGCTCTGATTGAAGGAACCGTTCGTACGTTCAATCAAGACGTCCGCGATCAAATCGAAACAAGCATTTCACAATACGCCAAAAGCGTCGCTGACATGTTCGGCGCAACTGCGGAAGTTGAGTATATTCGTGGAACAGAACCAGTTATCAACGACGAAGAGAGTGCGAACCTTGTTCAACAAGTTGCAGCTGAAGCATTCGGTCCAGACGTTGTCTATGATGAAAAACCGACGATGGGCGCCGAAGATTTCTCGTTCTTCCTCGACAAAGCGCCCGGCAGTTTTGCACTTGTTGGTAGTGGTAATCCTGAAAAAGATACGGAGTGGTCACATCACCATGGAAACTTCGATATCGATGAAGATGCGCTCGTTACTGGAGCAGAACTATATGCGCAGTATGCATGGGCTTATTTGAATAAGTGATTAATTGAAGGAACGGAAAAGCCGATTTGGCTTTTCCGTTTTTTTGTGCTTGTCGGTGATAACACGCTCGATGCCGGTGATAAACACAGTTGTGTCGGTGACAATATACTCCGCGGCGGTGATAATCTTGTTGCAGTTAGTCATATAATCGGTGTGCTATGATAAATCTACTCACTACAACTCGATTGAAAAGAGGTGTTCCTATGAATTTCATTGCTTGGACAATCGTTGCGTGCGAAATTGGTTTCTGGGTCGTCATTGCTCTCGGACTTATCACCCGCTATATTTTCAAACGCGAAAAGCTCGGTTTTTTCTTCCTTGCTTTGACACCAGTTATCGATTTACTATTACTCATCGTCACAGCAACTGACCTATACAACGGGGCAACCGCAACACAAGTGCACGCCATCGCGGCAATCTATCTCGGGTCTTCTATCGCGTTCGGCAAAAGCATAATCCGCTGGGCTGATGAACGGTTTCGTTACTACATTCAAAAAACGGGCACAAAACCGGTGCGTAAAGCCGGATTTGAATACGCTCGACACTCGATGAAGGGCACATTGCAGCATCTGCTCGCTTATATTATCGGCGGTTCTTTCCTTGTCGCAATGATTTATTTCATTGGGGATCCAACAAGGACAGAAGCACTATCCTCTACTTTGAAAGTATGGGCACTCGTGCTCGGGATTGACTTTGTCATTTCTATTTCGTACTTCATCTGGCCGCGTCCGGAGAAAGTTAAATAAGCTAAATCGAGTAGGAGGGAGTGATTAACTCCCGACCTCTCACACCACCGTACATACCGTTCGGTATACGGCGGTTCAATTAAGATTGATGACGCAAAATTTCGTAACGTGATAGTAGACTTTTGAGCCCTTGGGAACTCCAATAGGAGTTTCCGAGGGTTCTATGTAATACAGGACTTTTAGAAATTCTCCAGTAACTTTTACGCGAGTTACCCCATTCGTATGCCTTATCTTTCGGCGCACCTAATCCAATGAGCTTCCTCACCTTTGTACTTGGTTTCTTCCAGTTTTTCCACATACACATTCGAAGTCTTCTTCTAATCCATGAATCGAAAGCTCTGAAAACGCTTGGCGTATCCGCCAATGCAAAATAACCGCACCACCCCATAAGGTATTGATTTAGTTTCTTGATTCGATAATCCATCGGATAGGGTTTCTTCCTAGAGGTTATCTCTCGGATTTTATTCTTCATCCGTTTCATACTTTCTTTGGCAATCCGAACCTTTGGTTCTTTATGTAAAGTAAAGCTGAATCCAAGAAACTTCCTCTTCCAAGGGCGGTCTACCGCAGATTTATTCAGGTTAACTTTCAACTTAAGCCTTCCTTCAATAAACGAAGTGACAGAACCCATGACTCGATTTCCTGCTTTCTTTGTTTTCACATAGATGTTGCAGTCGTCAGCGTATCGAACAAATTTATGTCCTCTTTCCTCCAATTCTTTGTCTAGTTCATCAAGAACAATATTGGAAAGTAATGGACTGAGTGGGCCACCTTGCGGCGTACCTTCCTCACTGGTTGTCACGATACCATTTATCATAATTCCTGATTTCAAATAGTTACGGATTAGCTTAAGCAGACGTTTGTCTTCGATTCGTTTCGAAAGTGTTCCCATTAACCTGTCATGGTTCACTTTGTCAAAGAATTTCTCCAAGTCTATATCGATTACCCACCGATTACCTTCCTGCATATATCCTTTCGCTTTCCTTATTGCGCCGCGGGCGCTTCGCTTTGGTCGAAATCCATAGCTATGTTCTGAAAACGTTGGATCATACAAAGTAGTTAATACTTGGGCAATGGCTTGCTGAATGAGACGATCCGTCACGGTAGGGATACCTAATAACCGCACGCCACCGTCAGGTTTCGGGATTTCGACCCTGCGGACAGGTTGCGGCTTATAAGTACCCTCAAGAAGTTCCATTTTCATGGATTCCCAGTGTTCCAAGATGTGCTTTCGTAGGTTTTGTACGGGCATTTCATCTACACCATGGCTCCCTTTATTGCGTTCTACCCGTTTCAGGGCAGAAAGCAGATTTTCACGCGACAGTATTCGTTCCATCAACATTGGTTACGCCTCTTTCCGTGAACAACGCTTCTTCTTATGCCAGCTCTGCTCCACCATCTCGAAGTCCCCCATGGGATTCACCACTTCCTCCTTCAAGCATGCCTTATCGGTTATCTGTGTTCTTCGCAGGTTACTGAATGCCAAGATGTTGTTCTCTCTTAATTGTTCAGCCCTTCCCATTCTGCTCGAGTTCGAATGGTACTATGGCTTCTGCTGACTTCTGATTGTTCAGCTACCCATCACTGAGTAGGTTACCAAGTGTACTCGGCGTTTCAATCAGACCTCCCCAGGTAAGAACGTAGTCTTTCCCTCCACCTATCTGCTTCATTTACTGCATATGACCTTCGGCAGAAAGGGCTTTGTTTTGTTAAGCAAACTCACCCAATCATACACAGCCTTATATGAAGTTCGTGTTCCTCAGACCGGAGGTTTGCCGCTCGCTCCCTTCAGATTCCACGTCGCCATGGACACCCTTGCGTTAAGCTAACTGTTACTTCTGCCTTCACAGTTCGGGACTTGCACCCTATAGACTACGCCCATGCTGGGCGCACTTACAAAAGCCGATCTTTTCGAAAGATCGGCTTTTGAGATGAAGTTACTTATTTCTGTTCTAATCGTTTAATAGTACTGACAGATACCTAGACGTACTTCGGTTTTTATAAGGCATATGATCGGATGTGCGGAGGATATGATCGGGTCACTTGTTATATGATCGGGCGCGCGGGGGTTATGCTCGGGTCACTTGTTATATGATCGGACGCTCACGGGTTATGCTCGGTTAACATCATATATGATCGGACGCTCCGGGGTTATGCTCGGGTCACAACATATATGATCGGACGCTCCCAGGTTACGATAGGGTTACAACATGTATGATCGGACGCTCCCAGGTTACGATAGGGTTACAACATGTATATCGGGCGCTCGCGGGTTATGCTCAGTTAACAACATATATGATCGGACGCACCGGGTTATGCTCGGGTCACAACATATATGATCGGATGCACCGGGGTATGCTCGGGTCACAACATATATGATCGGATGCACCGAGGTTACGCTCGGGTCACATCATATATGATCGGACGCTCCCAGGTTATGCTCGGTTAACATCATATATGATCGGACGCTCCGGGGTTATGCTCGGGTCACAACATATATGATCGGACGCTCCCAGGTTACGATAGGGTTACAACATGTATGATCGGGCGCTCGCGGGTTATGCTCAGTTAACAACATATATGATCGGACGCACCGGGTTATGCTCGGGTCACAACATATATGATCGGATGCTCGCGGGTTATGCTCGGTTAACATCATATACAATCGGACGCTCCCAGGTTATGCTCGAGTCACAACATATACAATCAGATACACCAGGGTTATGCTCGGGTCACAACATATATGATCGGGCGCTCCGCGGGTTATGATCGGGTCACATCATATACGATCGGACGCTCCCAGGTTATGATCGGGTCACATCATATACGATCGGACACTCCCAGGTTATGATCGGGTCACATCATATATGATCGGACGCACCCGGGTTATGATCGGGTCACAACATATATGATCGGACGCTCACGGGTTATGCTCGGTTAACAACATATACGCTCGGACGCACCGAGGTTATGATCGGGTCACAATATATACGCTCGGACGCACCCGGGTTATGATCGCCCATTCTTTCACCAAAGATCAACTAGTTTCCAAACAAAAAAGCCGACCTATTCAATAGGCCGGCTTTCGTCTCATTAACCAATATCGTAATAACTACAAACTACTTCAGCAACAGATTTTGCTGAAACCAGAAGGGCATCTTCATCAATATCAAATTTTGGGTGATGATTCATGAACGCCCTTTCTACGCCTTTAGGTTTGCAACCAATATTAAAGAAAACGCCTGGAACTTTTTCCAAGTAATACGCAAAGTCTTCTGACCCCGAAAAGACGGGGAATTCCACTACTTCTTTGATATCGGGATCATCTGATTTTTTCAAAATGGAGACAACTTCTGCAGTCACCGCTGGGTCATTATAAAGCGGCGGATAATCAGCCGTATACGTCAACTCGCACGTGACGTCAAACTCCAGTTCAATGCCGCTAACAATACGATGAATTTCCCGGGAAATTAACTGCTGGGTATCCTCATTCATATACCGGACATCACCTTCAAGCTCTATGCTATCTTTGATAACATTAAACGAACCTTTTCCGTCAAATGAACCGATTGTAACAACACCCATTTCAAACGGATTTAAACGCCTACTGACAATGGTCTGGATTGCCGTTACAAAATGAGCACCTGCAATAATCGGATCGTTCGACTGATGCGGGGATGATCCATGACCGCCACTTCCTTGAATCACCAATTTAAAATACGTTCTCCCCGCCATTGCAAAGCCGCTGCGATAACCAATCGTACCTGTTGAATGCGAAGGGAATAAATGCGTCCCAAAAACCAGATCCAAATCATCTAGCACACCTGATTCAACAATACTCTTTGCTCCACCCGGCGGCGTTTCCTCCGCATGTTGGTGAATAATTTTAATTGTACCCGCAATCGATGATTTCATCTGAATGAGACAATCCGCAAGAATTAACATGTACGCGGTATGCCCGTCATGTCCACATGCATGCATCACGCCGTCATTTTTCGATTTGAACGGAACATCTGTCGCTTCATGAATCGGCAACGCATCAAAGTCAGCACGGAGTCCGATTGTCTTACCGGGCTTATCCCCTTTAATTGTTACGATGATTCCATATCCATTGCCAACATTCGTCTGCACTTCTACATCTTTTCCTTTATAAAAGTCAGCGATATATTGTGCAGTTTTTTCTTCTTTAAAAGACAGTTCCGGATTCTCATGTAAAAAGCGTCGAATTGCTATCATTTCGTCTTTACGACTTTCTAGCAGTTGCATTAATTCCTTTTTCGTCTCAATTACTTCTTCTACTCGTTGACTCATAACTAGTAGCCCCCTTTATTATTCTGCTGCCTTTTTGCTTGTATACTTCTCAAGAAGTATACAAGCAACGACTGTTCCTAGTATACAAAGAAACGTTTTCATTGAAGCCGGCACTGGGCCCAAGTTAACCAGTAGTCCAAAAGCCAATCCAACGATGCCCCATAGCGGTTTCTTAATGGCAAATTGAGCAATAACCCCACCAAAAATGGCTGGCAGGACAAACTGGAAGCTAGCTGTCAATGTTGCCGGCAACAATGCAATCAGATATGAACCGAAAAGAATCGCGAACACAAGAATGACTGTATTGACGATGGAAGCGGCTGCTATAGCGAGTGTTGCTGTTACTTCCCCTTTTTTCGTCCCAGGTTCTGCACCGACTACACTTTGAGCAATTGATGCACTTGGCAGACACATATTACCTATATTGCCAGTTAAAAAAGCAAGATAAGTGCCCGAAACACCCAAAATCGGATAATAACTAATTGGCTCAATAAACCACACTACCGCAATAATCGATGCATAAGCAAGGAACCCGGACAGTATTGGTGACCATCCCGGATGAAAATCAAGACCAAACGATAGATAGAGAGGCAAAGCCAACGTCAGTACGATAACACTCCAAATCGTCAAGCGTCCCCAAAAATGTGATTTAGCATGAAACGTTGCAAAGTCGAGTGTTGCATCTGTCTCGTCCGTCCGTAAATCCTCTTGCATCATCACTTCAGTTTCCCCTTCATTCATAATCGTCATACCGTTTCTCCTGCCTTCCTCGTTAAGTTAGTAACAGTCCTATTGATAACCCCACAACAATCACTAATCCGAGAGACCATTCTCTTAACCAATTCATTTTAAACTTATTAGAAGCCCATATGATAACCGGCATGACAAGAAATGCAGCTATAAATACCACCGTCTCATTGATCCCTCTTATCATTTGCCCTGCACCAAAATAACCAAAAGCCCCTATCATTGCTGCAGTCGAAACAATACTCAACAGTCTAACATTGCTATTTTTTCTCGAAATTTTCTCTTGAAACTTACCTAGTGATTTCGTGAATAACGCAGTAACCAATAACCAGCCCATTCCACCAAGACACATGACCCAAACTGCAGTCGTGAATGCTTGTTCAGTAAATGTCGACGAACCCAGTTCCGAGCCGGCCGCCTGTGCTCCTAGACTCGCGCCGACCGTTTCGATTGGTGCCGAGCCGACGATACCGATTCGCATGAGTGTAACCGGATTTCCAAGGAAAGTAATTAAGGAAATCGCGACGATAATAATTGCAAAAGAAGGCCCTAACGAACTGATTGCCCCCGTCCGCACGACCGACCTCACCTCCAAAGTTGTCAGTCCAACAGAGGGAGCTGTTTTTGAAGCAAGCCTGATGAAGACAACTGCTTGAAATATAACAATACCAATGACGAGAGCCGCAATAATCCATATTGGGAAGCTGTTTGCTACTTTCAAAACTTGTTCCATCTTCTTTCCTCCTCATTACGTTTTGTCACCGGCAATTTTATACGGTTACTATTTTCTTATTACAACTAATTCATAGGGTAAATAATAAAGCGCTCACATTGTTAGAATTTTTACTCTTTTCAATTTATGTTCATTACTATACACTGGAATTAGTGTGATAACAATGTTCATTCATACACTGTTTTAGTGAATTATATAGATATTTCTACACCACTGAAAGGAGAAAAGAGATGAAAACAGATAAGACAACTAATCCTTTATTACAAGGGAAGTTAAGGGATGTCGAACTGACAGTTTTAGTCGACAGCATTCGTTCAATCACTTCCAGTTTGGACCTTGACGAAGTTTTGGGGGAAATCATGCGGAATGCACTCAAAGTGATTCCAGCTACAGATGCAGGGTATTTAATGCTTTACGACGTGGGGACAGAGCGGCTACTAGTAAAAGCACCACTTGGGTTTAATGACAACATTTACAATTTCAAAGTGAAACCAGGAGAATCTATTACAGGGACTGTATTCGAGGATGGGCTAGGACTGATATTCAATTCCAAAGAAGAAATACTCAAGGCAATGGATTATCACCATGTTTCAAAATCGAACTTCCATCATATTATTTCATCCGCAAACATCCCAGAAGCACTTATTTGCGTACCCATTTCCATTGAAGACAAAAGGATTGGCATCATGATTACTCATCAATGGCATCGAAAAAAAGTGTTAGATGAACATGATCTTCTCCTACTGCAGGCGTTTGCTGAACAAGCCGCTATCGCCATTCAAAATGCTCAGTACTTTACAGAAGCGAATAATCGAATCGAAAAAATTACGCAGTTAAGTGCGCAGCTGGAAGAACGAAATATTCAACTTCAAAAAAGGCATAAAGTGCATGAAACATTGACCACTATTTCGTTGGAGAATAAAGGTCTCGAGGCAATCGTCCATGAATTCAACCTAATGCTCAATTCACCCGTTACCTTTTTCAACGTCATTGAAGACAAATTCTATTTACATGACCCTAATGAAATACCTAATTTCGATCAATTTGAACTGAAAAAAATCTTTTTAACAAGAAGGAAACCTATCCACCTCAAAGCGAATCACCCTTCCGAAAAAACCTATTATATCTACCCTGTTTATAATGGCCCTGTTTTTCTTGGGTGTTTCCTGATTCACGTGACCGAAGAAATTTCCGAGTCAGACCGAATTGCACTCGAACAAGGGAGTTCCATATTAGCTTTGGAATTAATCAAAAATCAAACCGTCACTGAATACTTTTATAAAAAGACGCACGAACAGTTCCTTGCGCTGTTAAACGCAAAAAACGATGATCATCTTGAAACACTAGCAAAGGAGTTCGGTCTAAACGCCTCCACATATTGGTTTATGGCGATTTTTGAAATACCGAATTACACAGATTTGCAGCTACTGGAAATCAAGATTCACCATCTAGTACTGAAATTAAAAAACGAACTACCCAAGACTGAAACAATGATTTATGGGTTACAAAATCGAGTCATCTTCTTCGCCTCTATAACAGAATCCAGCCACTTTAAGATCTTCCAACAAAAGTTCAACGTCGTCAAAGAAGAGTGGGATGCGAAGGATCAACATTCTTTCCGCGCTGGCATTAGCTCGACTTATAAAGGATTACACGCCATTAAAAAGATTTACGAAGAAGCGAACAAAACACTGACATACCTAACCTCACGTAATCGGCTAGATATCATTCGTTACGAAAACATTGGGTTAAACAAGCTCTTTTTAAATCAGTCGCCCAGGGAAATCCAACAATTTATCGATGAGGTCTTTCTTCCCCTATCCTACCCTCATGAAAAAAAGTCCGAGTTGGAAGAAACCTTGCTGACCTATTTTGAATCAAACCGTTCCGCTACAAAAACAGCTGAAAAACTACATATTCACATCAACACACTATACCAGCGCATTCGAAAAATTGAACACGTACTGCAACTCGACTTAAACGACAATGAAGACTCTTTGAAAATACACCTAGCCTGTCATCTACGTTCTACTTATGTATAAAAATTGAAAAAGCCGACCTATCATAAGGTCGGCTTTCTTCGTATTACGTGTTATGCGTTCATACTTTTCAATGCTGTTCCAACTTTTACTGTACGTCCCGCCTGATGAGCAACTGCCGCTTTAATTGCCGCTTCGTCATCCGCTATTTTTCCATCTTGTCCGACAGTTACGCTTGTACCGTACGGGTTACCACCAGCTGCAAATGTAACTGCGTCGGTGAAACCTGGTGCCGCAACAATTGCTCCCCAGTGGTACATTGTTGTATATAAGGAAAGAATTGTTGCTTCCTGACCGCCATGTGGGTTTTGTGCTGAAGACATTGCGCTTACTGCTTTATTAGCGAGCTTGCCTTGGAACCAAAGACCACCTAATGTATCGATGAAACTCTGGATTTGCCCAGGTACATTACCGAAACGTGTCGGTACACTAAAGATAATCGCGTCCGCCCACTCAAGATCTTCTCCTGTTGCAACAGGTACATCTTTCGTTGCTTCAGCATGCGCTTTCCAGCCCGGAGATGAATCGATTGCAGCTTGTGGAGCTGTTTCAGCCACTTTCATCAGTCGTACTTCAGAACCTGCTGCTTCAGCCGCCTCTGCAGCCCACTGTGCCAATTGGTAGTTCGTACCGCCTGAACTGTAATATACGATTGCTGTTTTTGTTTTTGTCATGTTTACCGTCTCCTCTTTACTTGTTGTAGTGTTTTTGCCGAATAACCTGTCTAAAAAACTCATTTTTTTATCTCCGCTTCTCTTTTCATTTCACAAATGTTGTTTTGTACCACTCTGCCGCTGCGTCCACTTCCGTACGCGTTAGCGAATGACCATTCATTTCCCAGTGAACTTCCGTCACTGCGCCCGCGCCTGCCAATAATTCCTTGAGATCTTCTGACTCCTTCGCAGGGCAAATCGGATCATTTTTTCCTGCGGTGATGAACACCGGAATGCCGGCTAAATCTGGCAAGTCGATTCCACGCCTCGGTACCATCGGGTGATGAAGAATTGCGCCTTTCAAAGCCTCTGCATAATGGAACAGCAGGCTTGCTGCGATGTTCGCTCCATTAGAATAACCAACCGCAACGACATTCAACCTGTCAAAACTATTTTCTTTTGCAGCTTCATCCAGAAACGCATTCAATTCCTTCGTACGGAAGATTAAATCCTCCTCATCGAATACCCCTTCCGCCAATCTACGGAAGAAACGCGGCATGCCGTTTTCAAGGACATTTCCTCGAACACTTAGTACCCCAGCATCGGGGTCAATTAAGTCGGCAAGTCCCAGTAAATCCTGTTCTGTGCCTCCTGTGCCGTGAAGCAAAAGTAACACCGGTTTTGAAGCATCTTTTCCTGGTTTATAAATATGTTTCATAGTATATCTCTCCTCGTATCAATCAATTTCGCGCACTTCAAAAGGGATCAAAGAAGATTCCAGCTGTTCGCGACTGTGCTCATATTGCGTTGGAAGCATAAGATTTTCTCCCATCGTCTCCACGGACTCGTCATGTGCAAAGCCTGGTGCATCCGTTGCAATTTCAAACAAAATATTTCCGTGTTCTCGGAAGTAAATCGCATTGAAATAGTTTCTGTCTTTCACCGGAGTCACGCCATAACCATTCTCTTCAACAAGTGATTTCCAGTCCAGTTGATCCGCATCATCTTCAGCGCGCCAAGCGATATGGTGTACTGTGCCGACACCCATTTGTGCACGACCTGATGATGTTGTTTTCAAATCGACGACATTGCCAATGTCCGCTGTTGAGCGAAACCGGATGTATTCGCCTTCTTCACCGATTTTTTCAAGCCCCATAACTTGTTCAAGAAGATGAGCCGTTTTTTCAGGTTGTGTAGATAATAGCGTTGCGCCGCCAAACCCTTTTATAGCGACATCCGCTGTTATTTCACCAACCATCCATTCATTCTTTACCCCATCTTCTCGCTCGACAATCTCAATTCTCAAACCGTGTGGATCATCAAATGATACATACGTTTCACCAAAGCGGTTTGATCTGCTAAACGCAATCTTAAATTTCTCAAGACGGTTTTCCCAGAAAGTCATTGCCCCGACCGGTACTACGTACGACGTAACACCGACTTGACCATCCCCAATTGTTCCTTGGCGAGCATTAGCCCATGTGAAAAACGTAATGATCGTACCCGGTGTACCGTTTCCATTACCAAAGTAAAGATGATACGTCCCCGGATCATCGAAGTTGACGGTTTTCTTGACAAGACGCAACCCAAGAACACCCGCGTAAAAGTCGACGTTTTCTTGCGGATGTCCGACGATTGCAGTTATGTGATGAATGCCCATTGATTTTTTCGTCATATCAATTCTCTCCTCGAATTAGTAGAAAGTTATTTATCTTGAATTCAAGGTAATCATATCAAGCAGAGTTTTCTTTGTCAACGAGTTGGCTTGAAGTGAATAAATCAGATGTAAGAAACGAGTCACCGCCTGTCTTGTTAAATGATAGACGCTAAAAAATAAATAAAGAGGCTATCCAAGATAACCTCTTGTCACAGTACATTCATTATTACCAAGGTTCATCCTATCGAATAGTAGGGATGCATAATTCGCTATCTACGCAACTCATATTTTTCCTTTCCGAATAAACAATGAACTCCTTCCATTTATGACAACGGAAGGAGTTCATTGTTTACTATTCAAAATTAGAGATTCGCCAGTACTGCCAAGCAATTACCTCGGACATCCACGCGAGCCCCTTACTTTCCGCTTGGTGAATTGGTTTCCATTCATTCTCTTCACCGCGCATCAGGTAAATCTCATGATGGGGCGCCTGATCGTGGTAACCCGTCATATCAAACGTTCCGTCCCGCCTCATAACTGCTCGCACTTCATAGTTAATGTCAGGGGCCGTTGTAAGGGGATTGCCGACAGCATGCAGAAGATGAAATCCCGCTTCGTCTTCCCCGTGATTTGTCCGTTTCAACGTAATCCCATCGTGTGAAGCGGTTGCTTGTTTCCTAAAGCGCTTAAAAGCATCATAGACAATCGATGGCCCAACATCCCTTGTAAACGTCAACGGAGAACGTTCAAGGTCATATGCCAGTTCGACGTCCACTCGGGTCCGATAACTGGCTCCATTTGAATCGAATCCCCTGTCATCCCCTTTAAAATAACGATTTCGCGATAAAAGATTCGGATTCAACACCCAGTCACCCTGCAAAAACGTCATGTAGCGGAATCCCCACCTATCTACATTCGGGAGACGAACTCTGTCTTGAACAGGCGTCAGCAACTCCCTCGGCTTGGCAATGGATTTTGTCACCGAAAACTGTTCAATCGCCGCTTCTGCCTTCGACGAAACCGGATTCAACAGCCCAAAAACAGTGGAGACAATCGACTGAAAGACGTTGAATCGTTCTTCCGACTTCGCAAGTGAACGCTTAGATTTAATCGTATACGTATAGATTTCATCCAACGAAAAATCCCTGTCGATGTAAGAATTACCGACCGCCGTTGTCATATGCGTCCCATTTCGGTAGACATCATATTCAGCGACATCTTTAATTTCCTCCCAAGACAATGCAATTTGTGTCTTTGCGACAATCGTTGTCATGACAAGTGACTGAAGCGGACTTTCTTTGTTTTTCTGTTCAGCAAATGCTGACGTTTGCAATGCAATAACGTCAATCACAATACCATCCTCAACACGTTCGATTACGTAATTATATAGTTTCGCATGCTTGAAATCACCGTCACTAAATTCAGAGACCGTTCCTTCATACAAATGATGCCCGTCTCTATAGACTTTGTAGGTTCCGCCGACATCATTCCATGTGAAATAGATTAGATCTGCCTTATGCAAAACGGTTTGTATTTCAAACAGTTTCTTTTTCATCCGCACACCACACCCCTTACTTGGAAGTGTGGTATATTTCGCGAGCAGTTAAACATTACATTTCAATACCTGTTAATGAAAGAAGGACCGCTCCTTTTAAACGACTTGCTGCTTCTCCAGGATCTTCTTCACCAGAAATTGCAGAAATAACCGCTACCCCTGACGCACCCGCTTTAATGATAGCACCGGCTCTGCGTTCTGAAATTCCGCCAATCGCAACAATTGGTAAGCCAGGTAACAACGACGCCACTTCCCTAATTGTCTCGATACCAATAACCGGTTGCGTATCCATTTTCGTCTGTGTCTCATAAACTGGACCTAGACCGATATAATCAGCCCCTGCATCAGCTGCCGCAATCGCTTCTGTTACATTATGCGTAGAAACACCTATTAGCATGTCTGGACCAACCTTGTCACGCACTGCTGAAATATATCCGTCTTCCTGCCCGATATGAATACCGTCTGCACCAATTTCAATCGCAAGACCTATATCATCATTGACAATGAAAGGTACACTATATTGTTCACATAATTGCTGACACGCTTGTGCAAAAGCCTTCAATTCTTCACCCGTTAATGCACCAGGCCCTTTTTCACGTAATTGAAAGCTCGTTATACCACCCTTTAGCGCCTCTTCTAAGACATGTAACGGGTCGCGTCCCGCCAAATTCACTGTACCCATGATGAAATATAAGTTAACTGTTTGCTTATCCATAAACTACAACCCCTTCCATTGTCTTGTTACCGCGGCGTCCATATGCCCAGTGATTCGTCGGACCATGGCCGCCACCAATTTTAAGTCCATCTTCAATTGCTGCGTGGATAAAACATTTTGCAGAAACAACTGCATTCGCTGCCGTTTCCCCATTTGCCAAAAACGCTGTCAGTGCCGCCGAATACGTACACCCTGTTCCATGCGTATCTTTCGTATCAATCCATGGTGCGCGAACCGAGAACCGTTCCCCGTCAGCCCCCATGAACAGATCTTCCGCATAAGGCGCTTCTTTCCGGTGGCCCCCTTTAATAAGAACCGCCCCCGCGCCCAACGCTATTATATGTTTCGCCGCTCGTTCTATGTCTTCATTCGTCTTTATTTCCATTCCTGCAAGCACTTCTGCTTCTGGAATATTAGGTGTAACAATAGCTGCAAGAGGTACAAGTACAGTCTTCAACGCTTCAACCGCCTGTCTTTCTAGCAATGAAGCACCCCCTTTCGCAATCATTACCGGATCAATGACAAGTGGAATTCCGCTCCAATGAAACGCCTCTCCCACTGCATAGATAATTTCTGTCGAAAAGAGCATCCCTGTCTTAATCGCTTTAACATCAAAATCTTCAATAACTGCCTGTATTTGCGCTTTAATAATAGCGGTGTCAACCGGCTGTATCGCCGTCACTCCAAATGTATTTTGCGCTGTCACCGCTGTCAGTGCCGACGTACCGAAAACACCCAATTCTTGGAACGTCTTCAAGTCTGCCTGAATACCCGCACCACCACCACTATCCGACCCCGCAATTGTCAATGCCACACGTACCATTCGATTCGCCACCCTTTTATTTATACTAAAAAGCCGCTTCCCGGTGGCGTAAGAAAGCGGCTAGCCATTTAACTATTCGTAAAAGGCGTACCCACTTTCCTACGCCGGTATAATCCGGATCAGGTTCCAAGGGTCCGCGCATTCATGCACGTCTCAGCCTAAAAAAGGCTCCCCTAGTGGTTGTTAAACTATTCAGCTTTGTAGCAAGTGTAACATATCTAGTGTGAGATTGTGGGAATGTTTGGTCCATTTTCAATAGAAGCATAGAGTAATGGAAATAAAAAACTCCATCAAATAGGTTCAATATATATAATAAACTCGTTTCACGTGGTAACAGTTTATTCCATTCTATCGTCGATAAGAGTATAGTTAATGACATAAACAGAAAGAAGGCGCAGTTTATGCATAAAGCAGACAGCAGACCGAATAATCCCGACAAATCCATGTGGATCAGTCTTTTCGGGGCACTCGTTATTATTGCAGTGGTCATTATTACTAATCTTACAATGGGTTAACATTCACTAAAACCTAGATAGACCGACATCACAGCGGCCTGTTTTTTTATTCAGAACCCCAAATTCTTTCCACTTCTGAGTCCCCATCCTTAATCCGTATAACATACACGTCTGGATTCGTCAGTGCCTGCCACTGCCCAAAATCGAATCGTTCATCATAACAACTTAATAATAGCGCCATTAAATTCCCGTGTGTCACAAGCACTGTCCGCGAACCGTCACCCAGCTCATCCACAACATCACAGACCCTCGATATCGCTTCACTCGAAGATTCCCCACCCTCATATTTTAGATGAAGGTCAAAAAACGTATCTTCCAGCTTTATCAACCAATCCTCGAAATCCATTGAACTTAGCACGCGCTCCATAAGCCGACTATCCACCTCTACATGCAACTTCTTCCGCTCAGCTATAGGCCAGCCCGTCTGACGTGCACGAGAAAACGGACTCGTAATAATCCGATCCACTTCGATATCTTCGAAAAACGCTACAAGCTGACCCGCCTGCAGAATCCCTTCAGCAGTCAATTCCGCGTGTGGTGCCTGTCCTTCTGCGGAGCAATGACGCACGATGTATATTATTTTTTCCATACCCGCTCCACCCTTTTCGTAAAATAATTGTAGTTATCCCTATTACTCTATTCCCCTTTTATTCTTCAAAGAAAACATTGTAGTTTTCTGACACCTTAAAAATACCAAGCTTCAGAATGGTATTGCAAACGCCACTTCCAACATCAAATTACACATCTAATCACCATAAAGAATGCAGTAATACTCTTGTCTCAATTGAGAGTAAAGTATTTACTGCATTTTTTCGTACTAATAGACTTTATTATGACAGCCATACATTATTTTCTTTGCCTATACAAGCACCAATGCTAATCTTGAATTAGGCCGCTTACCATCCGAAATAAGACTATTTATATGATCTATAAGCTGCGGAAGTTCACGCATCGTCTGAATTGTAAAATCAGCGCCATTTTGCATGAAGGTATCTTCTGTTTTAGAGATCACAGTTTCTTTGTCAGCTTCTGATAGACCAGAAAATTCTTCTAAACTTAGTCCCATTTCAGAGCTTCCAATAATGACGCCAACTGACCAAACACCCGCGTTTACACCCTCTTTAATATCTGAAATCGTATCGCCTACTTTTACTACCTTCCAGGATGCTGATAGTTTTAGCTGCTCCATATTCCGATAGATCATATAAGGATGCGGTCTTCCAATCGAATCTGTATCATCAGGGGTAATAAAAGTATCTGGGTAATACCCCTTTTTCAACGCATTCGAAACGACGACATCCATCATTGTACTTGTATAGCCCGTTGTCGATCCGATTTTCAATCCTCGACTTCTTAATACGTCCATTGTCTCTATAACTCCTGGAATTGGATCCGTATATGCTGATAATGAAGACATCAACGCAGGTACAAATTCCGCATATAACTTTTCTACATCTTGTTCGTTAAATTCTCTTCCATACTTTTCTTCCCATAATACAGCTATTCTAGGCATGGATAACATAGCGCGTATATGATCTATTTTCAGCATCCCCATTGGCTCTCTCGCTTCTCCCATTGTCACGTCTATACCAGCATCTTTAAAGATATCAACAAATACATTTACAGGTGCAAAACAGCCAAAATCCACTGTTGTCCCAGCCCAATCCAATATGACGCCTTCTACTTTATTCATTTTGCCACCACTTTCATATACTCTTCTACACCAACACATAATTCCTCTATATCTTCTTCATAGATCTCACCTATATTGCCAATGCGGAAAGTATCTACGTCCGTCAGCTTGCCTGGATAAATGACATAACCTCTGTCTTTGATAAACGAATAGAACGCTTCAAAGTCGAATTGTTCATTTGGAAAAAGGAAGGTTGTAATAATGGGCGATTGTTTTTCAACTGAGATATAGGCATGGATATTCACTTGTTTAAATCGCTCTCTTAACAAGCGATTATTATGTTGATAACGGGAAAATCTAGCTGGAATGCCGCCTTCTTCAACTAATTCTTCCAATGCTTTTGCGAATGCAGCTACTACATGGGTTGGTGATGTATAACGCCATTTCCCATTCTGATCCATCTCTTTCCACTGATCATATAAATCCAGCGACAAACTACGTGCATTGCCCTCACACACAACAAGCTTCTCAAGTTTGGCGATTACAAAACCAAACCCAGGGACCCCTTGGATGCATTTATTTGCGCTGCTAATTAAATAATCAATTTCGAGTTCAGTTACATTGATTTCCATCCCACCAAAGCTGCTCATCGCATCAATGATTAATGTTTTTCCTTGTTCCTTCGATAAGTTTGAAATCATCTCAATTGGATTTAAAATACCTGTCGTTGTCTCACAATGAACCATTACGATATGTGTAATTTCTTGATCATCTTCTAAAATACGTCTTATTTCATCTTCCTTTGGATAGTCATTGTATGCCACGCTATATACTACGTAATTCAGTCCAATATACTGAGCCATTTTCACAATACGTTCGCCATAAGCACCGTTCGTTACAATCAGCACTTTATCATCTCTTGAAATAGCAGTCGTCAGTACCGATTCAACGACAAACGAACCGCTTCCTTGCATGAGTACAGTCGTATATTCTTCTTTTGTAGCATAAGCAAATTCAAGAAGTTTAGATCTGATTTTTTGTGTGATTTCTTTATAGTCTTGCTCCCACGTACAACGATCGAGGAGCATTTCTCGTTTCACCGTACTTGTAGTCGTCAACGGACCTGGCGTTAATAATTTATACGTATTCATATTCTTTCACTCTCCCCAATTTTAGTTAGCTGATTTAAAGAACTCTTGATGCTGCTGTAAGAGTTCGACAGTTAGTGGGTGTTCAAATTGCATGGCATGAGCCGGTTTGTTCACATCCATCACTGTTTCACCATCGTAAAGCGCAACCGGATAATGTGTCAGCAACTCTTTTCGAGCATTTTCAGTAATGATTTTGGCCATATCCATTGCTAAACTCGTTGTTGCATCGTCTTTATTCACAACTGCAATTGATTCTGTAAGTGAAAAGTTCCCTTCAATTGGATCGACATACTCAATCGGTAATCCAGATTCTTTAGCCATTACTGCCTGATAACGCAAACCAAAACCAGCAGCCACTTCACCAGCTTGCACTTTCTTAATTGGCCCCGAGCCCGAACTTTCAAGATGCGGACCCGTATTGGCAATTAAATCTTGAAGGACCTTTTTACCGTCTTGTTCCCCATATTCGCTAATAATCGCTTGGACTAGCAGCCAGCCAGTTGAAGAATCCATAATGTTTGGTATCGACACCAACCCCTTAAACTCGGGTTTCGCCAAATCTTTTATGGAAGTCGGCATCGGCAAACCCTTTTGTTTGAGTACTTCTGTATTGATGAAAATGGACCCTGTATTGCCTAAAATCGGCGCGTAATAGGGCGGATTTTGTTCCAACGCATTTGTACTAAACGTTAAATCCTGAAACATGGTGTGTTGTTGTTGAGCACTTTCGATGAAATAAGAACTCATCGTCACAACATCGGCTTCGATTTTATCGCCCTCTGCCATCAGTTTCCCGCCTAATTCGGAAGTTCCTAACGATTGGAGCACGTATTGCCCTTCATACCCCGCTTCATTCAGTGCACCTTCCATAGCTTCAGAAGCCGCTTCATCCCCATTTGTATAAATGACAACCTTTCCTTCATCCGCTTTTCCACTGTTACGACCTACCCACATAAACACTAAACTCAAAGCAATTAGAGACAATACGAATACCTTCATCTTTTTCACTATAATATCCCCCCTCACAACTGTTTGAATGGCCTTTTTTGAAAGTGATCACAAAGCAATTTGACTGCTAGGTTTGTAAAGAAGATAAGCAGAGATAAAATAAATACTTCATTGAATTTCCCAAAATGCTGTAGTTCTTTAATTTTGCTTGCTACCAATGACGTTTGCGCTGTGACCAAAAAGATAATCCCGCTAATGGTCACCATTGCATTGATAAAATAATAGCTAAACATTTCAATAACCGTCGATGCTGAGTTTGGAAGAATGACTCGATAGATGGTCTTTAACCAGCTGTCCCCCAGTAACTCTCCAGTCGTTTCCCAAGTCGGATTCATTTTGGATAAAGCGTTTTTCGCCATTAAATAGGGTGTTGTAAAGAAATGGACAATGTTACTGAGAACGATAATTAGAAAGGTTCCCTTCAAACTACTACCGTTAAAAAGTAGCAAATACGATAAACCTAACACCATACCTGGTATCGTGTTCGTCATCATCGAAACGATATCAATGGATGATTTCCATTTCACAGTCGTACGAGCATTTAACACAGCTGAACAATACGCAACTAACGTACCAAACACTGCCGTCAATAGTGCAACATAAACTGAGTTTTTATAGACAGCCAATAGATTATTTGATTGGAATGTGTCCATAAGATGTTTAAACGTAAACGTAAAATCGTACGGATAACTGTTAACAAATGGCGCAATGAACATGACAGCAAACACTGATAGCATTGCTAGTAACACAACTAATGAGATAATCCCAAAACATGCGTCTCTTCCCTTATGCGGAGTCAACTCTGTGTCGGTAAACTTGTCATAATGAAAATTAAGTTTCTCGAGATAGTTTAAGAGTAAAACACCAAACACAGCTGGGATTAACATGATAACCGCAATGGCCGCACCATTATTAAAATCCGGAATAGAACCGAGCATGACTTGGTATAACTGAGTCGCTACAACAGAATAACTCCCACCGACTGAGGCAGGTATACCGAAATCTGTAAAGCTTAAAATGAAGGAAAGTACAAAAGCACCTCCTAAAGTTCCCACTAACGGACGAACAATTGTGTTCTTAAAACTCCTTATCACACCGTCACCCATCAACTTTGAAACGATGATAAACTTTTTGTCAACATACTTGAAAGCATTATTAATCAGCAGAAATGCCGCCGGTAACGTATAAATCACATAGCCTATCAGTAAACCGTTAAATCCGTAAATCTCAACTAAATTTCGGCCGACAATCTTGGTAATAAACCCTTGGTTACCAAAAGAATAGATAATCGCAAATCCATATGTAATGGTAGGCAGCAACATCGGAATAAGAATCCCCATTTTAATCGCGCTTTTTAACGGCTTGTAGATTCTTGTACAATTGACGGCGTAAGCCAGGGTAAATCCTAAAACCGTTGTAATCACAGCGGTAAGGCTGGAAATTTTAATGCTGTTGCCAATGGACTCTAGCAATTCTTTATTCGATAAAGCGGATATGTAATTTGAAAAACTGAACCCCTGACTTGTTTCAAAAGAACGGATAAACAACATGCCAAGAGGTACTAATAGAAAGGCGACGAATAACAAGATGACTGGGATATAAATAACGCGCATCGCCGGTTTTACATTAGGCATATTGTTCACCAAATAAGTTATAGATATTTTCTCTCTTAATCTGTAATTGCTTAAGAATAAATTCTTTTACGAAATCAGTAGAAGGCTGGTTGATAATTTCAGTAGGCGTGCCAAATTGTGAAATACTACCGTCATTAATAATTAAAACTTTGTCCGACAACGTTAATGCCTCTTCTGGGTCATGCGTCACAATAATCGTCGTCAACTTAAATTCTCTGGAAATGGATTTAATGCGCTGCTTAATCGATTCCTTTATGACACCGTCCAATGCACTCAAAGGTTCATCCAATAATAATATTTTCGGCTTCATAACGAGCGTTCTTGCGATGGATACCCGTTGTTTCTGGCCACCTGATAATTCCCCAATTTTCTTTGTTAAATGCGGTTTTAATTCCAAAAAATCAATGTACTCTTGAATTTCCTCTTCAGATACTAGCCCCTTCTTATTTCTCAAACCATAGACTATATTTTCGTACGCATTTAGATTAGGAAAAAGCGCATAGTCTTGAAATACGATATTAAATCCACGATCCTTCATCGCTACGTTACTCAAATCCATATCATTAAAAATAATTTTTCCACTATCCATACTTGTTAACCCTAAAATAATATGTAATAAAGTCGTTTTACCACTGCCACTCGGGCCTAGTAGTGAAACAATTTCCCCTGCCTTAATCTCAATGTTTATGCCATCTAAAACTAATTTATCATCGAATTGCTTGCTAACATTTTGTAATTTCAGCAACCCGTTCACCTCCTTTACTACAACCCCAGTATAGGAGCCCTATGTAAATTTAAATTGCGATTCATGTAAATAGTTTGTAAATACTGGATACTTTTTCACTACCTTTTGACCAATTGGTACACTCTTATTTTCCAGGCTATATATGTTGAACATATGAATACTAAGAGTAGGCGCCTCAAAAGAGAAAGTTAAAGGAGAATCGAGGGGATATTTCATTTCAACTTATATAGTCATGTCACGGAGCCAACTAGCGGAATTTCCCAGATTCACAACAAAAAGCGCCTGTGCAGCAACCATCATGAACGTGTAAACATTCACGAGAAGTTGCTGCACAGGCACTCACTATTATTTATTCATCTGGGCAAGGAAGTCAGCTAAAGGGTCTTCCTCTTCTACAACAGAGGTGTCTTCTGGCTCCTTTAACTGTTCCCAATCAAAATTATCCAGATCATCCTCTATGTTAATCAATTGATGTTCTGTTTCCACCTCAACGGCAGCGCTCGTTTCTTCCTGCAAATATAATGCTGCATTTACATCTATTGCATTGCTGTTCAATGATGCAAAGAGAGAAGCTGTGCGGATTGGATCGGACATCAACTGATAGACGATACTCCCTAGTAGCGCCTCGGAATGTTCGTGCTTTAACCAATCACGTTGCGCTTTAGTTAACCCTTTTGGGAGCGGAATTGTTATGGCCTCTCTATGCTTTAAAAGTGAGTCATTCACCCCATCTATCACGAACTCCGCAATTTTACTGGAAAAGTTTCTTCTTTCGACTTCTTTTAACTTTTGCAGTTGCTTTAGTGTGTGGTCAGATGTATCTGATGGGAGACGAAATGTAATGGGCTGTCCCCTTTTTAATCCCGCGTCATTCATGCATAGTCACCTTACTTTGTTTTAACTAACTTTTCTTCTTCTTTAATTTTGACTTGTTGATTTTTTTTCGCAAAGTCTGAAATTAACTTGTAATAAGCGTTGGCCATCATCCAAACACTTTCTTTTTCATCTTCAAAGAAATCGATATTATAACCATCTAAGCTATTATTTAACGTTTTAAGATAGTCTTTAAGGACAATAGAGCCTCCGCCGATGAAATAGCAAATCTCAGATTGCGAGTTTCTTGCCCATACATTCCGTAAATGGCGGTATTGCTTTTTCGCTAACTCCAAGAGAATCCGATCTACAATGTCATGAACACTTGTCCGGCTTCCTTTTACCATAATATGATTACGGTTATTTTTCTTCGTTATAATATCCACAACATCTAGACGACTGTCCAACTCTACGCCATGTCTAACATAAATTTCTTCTCGAATTGCATCCAGAGACTCTGAAACACCCAAGTTAAAGCCTTGCGCCTTATCATCATCAACTTTACGATTCCTAATGACCGCAACATCCGTTGATAACCCACCGATGTCTTGTATCAAGATTTGTTTATCGATTAATTCTTTATTAATGATGTTTAAATTATTATCCATTACAAGGTTGATAAACGCAGCAAAACCTTCCGGATAAACCTTTACTTCATCAAATTTAATATTTACTTTTATACCTTGATATTTAGGTGTAACCAAAAACTCTACTTGGTGAACAGAGCTAAGTAATTGGGAACGATAACCAACGTCTTTCCCTTCCTTTACTTCTCTCAGTGGAAGTCCTGTACCTAGTGTATACGTAGCTTCAATTACATTATTATTACGTTTAAAAATACCTTTATTCTCATCACGAGCTGCATCTATTGCAAGTGCCGCGAACAACATCACCAAAGTTTGATCTTCCTCAGATTTGTTGCTACCTGGATCTAGTTCAGTTGAATTACCACTTTTCGTAGCAAGATTCCCAACACGGTAAATAGCGTTGTTATCTTTTAATGTTGGAGAGTGCAAACGAATATGAATGCCATCAGTAGGCTCTTGGTTGTCTAGTTCTTCAATGCCGATAATCGGACGATCTGCAATATCTTGTGCAATTACATTGGGTATATTGAGTTCTGCTTCCAATTTACCGAAAATGGCTTTTAATGAATCGTTTCCTACGTCAATTGCTGCAATACGTGTTTCTGTCATAAAAATCATCCTCCCCAATTATTCTATCTTTCTATTGAAATGGTACTGGAATTTTGTTGGCAGGTCAATCCAATTCAACTATTTAACACACAAATGTAATATTGTGTACCTAGCTGTAAACTTGTACACATTAACGTATACACCCGCCACCACTGGTTGTGTACGTGTTTGTACACTTGTATACGTTAATGTTTACAAATGTATACATTAACGTATACAAGTACACCGTAATGTATACATCCACAAAAATAGTTAAGATGGACGTTTACTCAAGTTCGATATAAGCCTTCCTTCCCCTTCCCTTCCTAACTTCAAGCTGAAGCAGAGCTTGCTTGATATTCAATAAAATGGATATTTATTAAATAAAACCCATTAGACATTCCCTTACTTTTCTAAAGTGCCAGTGATTATAAGTTGTTATTCGATCTGTTCCCACCTTCATTACAAGCATGCGAGCTGTTGACCAAGCAATTTCGGCTTCTCAGATTCACCTCTAACATGCCTTTACGGGTTAAATAGTATCATCAATCACCAATTAGCTTACGCCACACTCCAGGCCCCCAGCTACATCTAGGAGTAACCTGACCAATAATAGGTGGCCGAACAAGACAAAACGACAAACATTTCATACACCAAAATAAAAAACACGAAAAAAAGTAGACATCTATTTGAATGTCTACTCATTTTCACGTTTTTACGTACTCCTACTAATTATTCCAAACCCACCAAACGCAGCTACTCAATACTAAGGCGTATCTGACTCAATCCGTTTCATGAATTCCTCTACTGCGCTATAACCTTGCTGCTTTAAATACCAGTTATTCGCCGCGGCTTCAATCAAACCTGCGATATCACGCCCCGGTTGAAGTTGAATTTGGATATGCGGAATCTGGACGTCCATGTATTCCACAAACTTCGTTTCCTGCTCTAATTCATTATTCAAGTCATTTTCTTTCCACTTAGTCAATTCGATGTCCAGTGCAATCCGCGTTTCATCCTGGAAAGCGGCTCTTCCATAAAGGCGCACCACATTTAACAAGCCAATACTACGCAACGCAAGAAATTCTTTGCTGTTTTCGTCGTGCGTGCCGAGTAATGTTTGTGGGCTAAGCTTTTTCAACACCACGACATCATCTGCTACAAGCCGATGTCCCCGACCAATCAATGTATGAGCCGTCTCGCTTTTCCCTACACCAGACTTGCCGCGGAGTAGAATACCCATTCCCGATACATTGACGCAAACGCCGTGTATTGCAATTTCTGGAGCCATTGCTTTCACAACATACGCATCTAATTTCGCACTCAATTCACTCGTGGAATCACGAGTACGTAACACCGGAATTTTCTCTTCCGTACAGTATTGAATCAGGCCCAGTGGCTCTTCCTGCTGGGATGTAATGATGATACATGGGGGCGCATATTGAACAATATTTGCAATCCGTAGCATACACTCCTCAAACGTCAGCGTATGAAGGTAATTAACTTCATTTTTCCCCAGAATTTGAACATGTTCTTTTGCAATAAAGTCAAATATATCCATAAACTCTAATCCTGGACGACGCACTTTGGATTTTTTTATAATACGATGCAATTGGTCGTGTCCGCTTAACACTTCCAATGAAAACGTATTGACTATCTCTTCAATCGTAATCGTTTTCATGAACAGCCTCCATTCTGCAGTCTTCTTACATGACCTCTTCGTTTACTTTACCACCAATTGGAGCTAATTCTTAGCGACTATCTCCGACTTAAAACTACACTAAATATGTTCAACAAATGAATCCGGCGTATGCGCTTTACAAGGGCTTTTGTGGGCCACTGAAAAAAACCTTGTACTTGGAATGAATTAGGATTCCCACTAATACCGCTTCGACGCTTTGTGGATGCCTCCCGCGATAAGCCAGGGCACTGAAAAAGTATAATTTCCTTCAATCCCGTTGATTTCCGTTCCGAGCGGACGCTTTCCGCGGGCACGGCTTCAGCCTCCTCGTCACTGCGTTCCTGCGGGGTCTTCAGCTCGCGCTGTTCCCGCCGGAGTCGCCGCTCTTCACTACAATCAACTAGTTCTTACTATAAAAAAGAACTTTTTCAGTGGCTTATCGCTCCGGCTACCACGAAGTCGCGCCTTCGCTGGATGGTCTATGTGAAAAACACATTTCGTTATCTGTGACGAAATCTGCAAGCTGGAGTATGTCTTTCTTAAATATAATTATATATGTTGAATCCGGTATATATATTGAGCGAAGGCGCCTTAACAGGGGATAAGACTGGCAGCGAAGCTGCTTGGCTTATGGCGGGAGGCATCCCATAGCGCCGTAGCGGTTCAATGGAATTCTTTATTTCAATTTATATAGTATCAACTAGTAATCACCTTACAATCTCGCCATGTACATCTCAAAATCACATTTCTTTCAATAATAAATACCCTAGCGCAGGCGCGGCAAAGGCATTTCCAAAGCGCCAAGCGTTCTACAATCCACACCTCGAATTACAACTCTCTCATTATTGAGTACCACAACAGATTCAATGGGATTCTTTAATTCAACATATATACATGCCTACTTACCGCCATCCACTGGTCCGTTCTACTGTTGGTACGAACGAACTGGATAATGCCTTCATCCTTGCTTCTAGCAATTTAAGACGCCCCTCGACAGTTCTTGTGTAGATGAAGTCTGACTTTCCAACCCGACGTTTCCACTCTTCCAAGAAAAAGTTCACATATTCTTTCTTTTGTCCGATTACTTGCGGGATAGCATGATAATCAGATCTCTTCCAAAGTTTTCCTGCCTTACGAATTAGAATATATCGTGGATTTTCAATTGGATTAAGAAATTCCTTCAATGCGGTCATGAAGATTGTCTTCTCATGCGTCGTCCCTTCTTCAAGCCAGCATGTATATGTCCCTCCGCCGTCTCGCGTCACCCGGATCATCTTGTTATGGAGTGGCGTTATAACAGCACCTGCATGAAGCATGGATGCATAGACAGTTTCCGCAATCTCTTTCATACTCGCTTCTATGGAAGGATGCTTGCTATACAACTTCACCGTTTTATAGCAAGAAGGCGCTGCAAAAAGGAGCCCGAGCCCTGTCGCAATCGCCATTCCTTCTCCGAATGAAAACGCACCAAGCTTTCGGAAAAGATTGCTAAAATCGACTACTGCTTCTAAAGCGATAAACCCCGTGATCCACAAAAGACCTCTCAATGTGTTATCTAAATAATATGGACGCGGCAAGGAGCGTTTATCCGCCACGATTTCCTCGGTCATTTCACGGCCTCCATCAATGGCTCTTTGCCAACGGACGAAAAAAGTGTCCCGTTTGCTTGCACGTTGTACCATTTCATGATTTAACATGGTAACGCGCTCCACCGTGCCTGGGGGAGCCCCAGTCTCCAGTCGAGCAATGCCCGTTTCGATGATATCTCGCTTTGCTCCTATGCCAATTAGTGATCGAAATCTCCGCGTTAGATTATCATAATCCGCTCCTCCACCTGCATCACTTCTATCCACACAGACCAGATGCCAGATGGAAGACGTTTTAGCCTGATCATTTCGATCTGTCCGAATCGCACGTCCGCGCATTTGATTTGACAGCATAAAGGAACCGACATTAGACGCCAAAATAAGTGAATTTATGCAAGGCGCATCCCATCCTTCTCCAAGGAGGGCGGCCGTCCCGGTTAGTACATCCACGCCGCCCCTTTTGAGAACTTCGGTCATTATTGCGACCATCTGTTGCCGATCACCCGAGCCTACCTCAATTCGGATAAAGGACGCATCAACGTCAAGCGGTGATGCAACGACTGTCAACCCACGGTTATTTGCTGCCTCCTCAAATATGGACCATGCACTCACTGGCAGGACGACAATCGATCCAGTTAGGATCCCCGGTTTAACGTACGGACCGAGGTTTCTACGCAGCACTTCAAATATGGGGACGACACCAAGGCGAGCAAATGGAAGCTCATCCCCCTTTTTTAATGGCATATCCGCAGCTCGAATGTAATCTGTCAAAATAACCATGCGGAGCTGTTCACCGAGAAGCGCTTTTTCCGCTTTCACAATTTCTTCTATACTCTTCAATTTTGATGCACTATGTATGAGTCCCCTCTTTATGGACGCATTTGAAAGAAGTACGACTTTCCGACGTTCCACCGCCCCGATACGCGTTAAACGTTTTCGTATGTCCTTTAAAATGACATCTTTATCATCCACCTGAAATAACAAGCCCGTAAGCAACTCTTCAAGCCAAGGAAGCGACAACTCCGGCATTTGCTCATCTTTCATTCCGATGATAGGCAGGGCATGGACGTATGCTTGTGAACCGTTATTTTTCAAGAACAAAAGCATACTGGAAAAAACACCTGGACTGGACAAAATCTGCTCTACATGTGCTTCTGGTTCAGCTATCCATGGATGCTTTTCGAGATACATCACAAATTCTTTATCCTTGATCAGTTGCTCGATGAACTTATCCACTTCGTCACGAAACTCTAGAATTCGCATCATTTCATCCGCTTCGGGAATTGAATAGTGAATAAAATCCTGGTGTGGACAAAGTTCCGACGCTTTCACAAGCTCGGGTACCGATATTTCCAGATCAATCGGTCCGCACAATGCGACATAACGCTGCCACTCTGCAGCACCTACATCGAAAGGCGGTGTAGCAGTCAGCGCAACGACAACAGGTTCACCAAGTCTCTCCTTCACATCCATCATCGTCCTCCACCAAGATGTGCGAAGATGGTGTGCTTCATCCAATATTAGTGTGCCAAAACCAATCTGATCCAGTTCACGGATTAGATCGTCACCACTTCCAGTAAAACTGTCTTCTACCGTTTCATCGTCAGTCTGACCTTCATCATCATCGGTTATTTTTTCTTCTCGTCTATTAAATAGACTATGTAACGATTGATAGGTCGTCACCGTGACAAATGCAGGTTCCTTTAAATTAGTCGACATCCAGGTAGGAAGTTCATTTCCAAGGAATAGCTCGGTGAACCTCTCCATCCACTGCGCCCGAATGGCCACGGTCGGCGCAACAATCAAGGTCGGTCGATCAAGCCGAAGCATAACTTCAAGACCTAGGACCGTTTTTCCAGATCCCGGTGGCGCCACGAGATGAAGATGCCCATTCACAAGATGACTTTCCAGTTCGTTCAGTATGCGTCTCTGATATGAACGCCACTCATAACAGAATTGGATGTTATCCGGAAACCGTTCCACAATTTACTCCCCCTTTGACAAGACTGGTCTTCCATACCCCGCTCATTTTTACTTATACTCAAATTATACCAAATGGACACCACCTTTTCTTACTTGTTAGCGGAAAGTTTTATCTACAGAAACTTGTGTATTCGCCATTAGATGCTGAAACTTTTTTATGGAATGAAAAACAGCGTCCCTTTTTGGCAGACGCTGTTTTGAATGACTATTTTCATTTAAAGCAAATACAGAACCCTTTCAGTGGTCTCTATCCACAAAACACTTTGTTTCCACTATCTTCACACTACTAGACTATTTGTTTCGGAAAAAACATTGTCAATATATGTTGAATTAAAGAATACCACTGAATCTACTGTGGTGCTCAATAATCAGAGAGTTGTAATTCGGGGTATGGATTGTAGAACGCTTGGCGCTTTGGGGATGCCTCTCACCGTAAGCCTGGATTAGCGCTTCGCATCCAGTCTTACGGCTTCGGCGACCCCTTTGCCGCGCCTGCGCTAGGGTGTTCATTATCGAGTGAAATGTGAATTTGAGATGTATATAATGTGATTACTTTTTGCTACTCATTATATTCAAGAAAGACACACTCCAGCTTGCAGATTTCATCCCAGATAATGAAATGCACTTTCTACATAGACCATCCAGCGAAGGCGCGTCTTCGTGGTAGCCGGAGCGATAAGACTGAAAGAGGTCTTCTTTCTGGCTTATCGCGGGAGGCATCCACAAAGCGTCGAAGCGGTATTAGCAGGAACTCCAATTCACTCCAAGTATTAGGGCTTTTCAGTGGTCTCCCAAAAGCCCCTGTAAAGGGTATACGCCCTATTCATTTGTTCAACATATATAGTTCTCCATTCACTTCAATGCCCTTAATCTTTTACTTAACTCATTAAAAACCTTATCGAGGTCAGCATACCTTTTATCCCCTTGTTTCATCATACTCAACTGCCCAAGCACTGCCTGCAGCTCCGTTTCAAGCCGCAAACGTTCATCAGCAGTCTTTTCAGGTTGCACTATGGCACTGCGCTCTTGCCATTCAGCATATGTCAGCGGTATTTTCCGCACTGTCCCTTGCTCGAATAGAAGCAGCCCGTCTGCCATCCGCTCTGTGAAATAACGGTCATGTGAGGCGAAAAGCAACGTTCCTGGAAACGTCTCCAGTGTCTTTTCTAGCTCTTCTCTAGAAGGTAAATCAAGATGATTCGTCGGTTCGTCCAACAGCAATACATCCGTTTCCTCGACGATGAACTGCATCAATTTAACCTTCACCCGCTCGCCAACGCTGAGGTCCGACAACGGCAGGTCCCACTGTTGCTTTGAAAATCCAAGGTTTGTCAAATGTGTACGGATTACTCCCTGTTCGCGGAACGTATCCACATGAAAATAATTCGCCATCGTCATGTCTTTTGGAAAGTCAGTTGCTGTCTGACTCAAATAACCAATCGTCATTCCGTTCGTTTTCCAGAGATTTCCTTTATAATTTTCTTCTCCAAGTATCATCCGGAAAAGCGTCGATTTCCCTGCACCATTTGGACCGATAAGACCAATCCGCTCACCCGCTTGTACAGTAAACGAGACGTCTGCAAAAAGTTCATGCCCGCTGAATAACTTTCGGACATCTTTTAACTCCATGACTCGCTTCCCTTTTTTCTTCCCACCTTTGACGTCAAAAGACACGCCAATTTCGTCTTTAGGCTTCTCAATACGATCTTTTTCCAATTCCCCTTCTAGCCGTTTATGCTTCGAACGGATTTGGACATCGCGTTTTTTCGCCTTCATCCGGAAGTATTCCTTTGCCCCCATCATTCTTCCGCCCTTTTTCGTCGATTCCGCATGTGCCTTCGCAGACCAATTTTCCAACTCGGCGATTTGTTCTTCCACTTGCTCAATCTTTCGCTGTTGCTGTCCATAATGCTTCAACTGGACTTCCCGATTCGCGTCCTTCAGATTCCGGTATTGCGTATAGTTTCCTTTGTAGACCGTCAGTTTGCCGTGCTCAATTTCGAATACGAAATCCGCCGTCCTGTCGATGAAATGTCGATCATGGGAGACGATCAGATACGTACCAATACCCTCATTGATGATCCGGATCAATTCTTCCAGACTGTCACTGTCCAAGTGATTCGTCGGTTCATCCAAAAGGTTCAGCCTGCTCTTCTCAGCGAGCGCAGACGACAGCCGCATCTTCATCCGCTCCCCGCCGCTTGCAGAACTATATTCAGCACGCTCCGGTACTTTCCACTTCCGCCGGTACGTATGGGTTTCTGCCCGTTCCCAATCGATTGTCCCCTCGTCTTCTTGTTCCTGCCTAAAATAGGTGATGGAAGGCGGCTTGCCATTCCAATTAACTGAACCTGACGTTGGCACTCTCTCCCCTGCTAGTAATGACAGCAGCGTCGTTTTCCCCGCACCATTTGCTCCAACAATCGCAATGCACGCCCCTTCCGGAATATCCGCAGACACTCCATCAAAGATTACCGTTTCACCATGTGCTACTGATACTTGATTTAATGTTCCAATAAGCATATCCATTCCTCCAAGTTCGGAGGGAATACAAAAATCCCTCCGACATAAAATCGGAAGGATTAGTCATTATTCATCCAAATTCAAAGTTCTCTAAAAAGCCTCTTGTTCGTGCAAAGAGGAAGGAACTTATTTAAATGTGGACAGACTAATCCTATTTTCCGTTCGAATAAAAAATTCAGTTTCCGGAATCAAAAGATTAGTACTTCATTGTCCACACGTCATTCCTTCCTCTTTTAAAGTTATACATATTATAGCATACTATTCTGTTTTTCTAACCAAGTTACCATAATTCAAGAATAAATTATTCATTCATTTCTTTCTTCTGTTACTGTAAAATTAGATAAACACTGAAAAACCCTTCTTCACCCTTTCATTTTACTGGAAATTTTGTTTCCTATTACAATAAGGTGGTGATTGCTATTAAATTTAAAACTGTTATATTATCTACTTTTATAATATTGATTTTTTCGTTGACAGCTTGTACCAACGAGGAAGATTTAGTAAGAGTTGCTTTTGAAGGTGAAAGTGAAAATTGGCGAGTAGAATTAGAAGTAGAGAGGCTTGCAACTCCCGGTAGTGCTTTAACATATAGATTTTTTTATGTTGGAGAAGGTACTCGTCCGGAAACTTTTACTTATGAAATAGAACCTAAAGCCCCTAATACTTTTGAAGAAGAGGGTTCATTCGATGATGATAATGAAATGTATTTACAGATGTATGGCGATACTCAGCCCGTTCATAAAAATATGCCAATTCCAATAACCATTAAATGGGACGATAAAAGTGAAGACTTGTTAGTTAAAATGGTAAAGTAGGCTTCTTTTGAATAAAAAATACTTATATACTTGACCTATTTTATACAAGGATTAAGTACAAAAAGTATCTCACTTAAAATCAAAGGGACACTTTTCAAATTAGACTTTAGCGTGGGCAAGGAAGAATAACCCTCCCCATTTCACTGAAAAATTTTTTCCATCAAAATTATAATATGGTGGTGATTTCTATTAAATTTAAAACTGTTATATTGCCTACTTTTATAATGTTGATTTTTTCGTTGATAGGATTTTGTACGAACGAGGGAGATTGTACAATGTGTTCTTTAGTAAGACCTATACTCCACATCATGTAAGCCCCTATAGAAAGTGACACTTCCTAAAATAAGAAAAGAAATAGAGATTAGATATAACGTACATATCTAACCTCTACTCTGTGAATATGCAATTTAAGAAACTTTGCACGCTAGGTATTACGTAATTCTGTTCAACTCCCAAAAGAGAAAGCAGTTTAACATTTACCTGGCTACTTATTTAGCGTGCTAAGAGGACTGACTGATAGTGCCTTTTTCGGTGGTTTTTTTAGTGAACTTGATGTTATCGGTTGAGGAACAGGCGTTTCAATTCCGTACGGAGATATCGTGTTCATTTCGTCAAGTTTCCCTGTAATCGATAATGCTTCAGGATATCCGAAGCTTCCATGTTCACTATAGTCCAAACCGACTGTTTCTTGTTCTGCCGTCACCCTCAATCCCGTCATCACCTTTTTCATGACAAACAAAATTGCGAAGGATACGCAAAACGCATAGGCAGCCGATACGGTCACGCCCATGAACTGGACCCCAAGTTGAGTGAATCCTCCACCATAGAATAACCCCTCATGCCCAACAGTTGCCAATCTGGGTGAGGCAAAAAACCCAGTTGATAAGGTCCCCCATACGCCTGCAATACCATGAACTGAAAGCACATATATTGGATCATCTATTTTTCGTCTTTCAAAAAATCTAGCACTATAAAATACCAGTATTCCGGCAACAAGGCCAATGATTACCGACGCCCATGTCTCTACAAAAGCACATGAAGCAGTAATCGCAACAAGTCCGGCCAATGTCCCATTCAGCATTGTCGGAACATCAGATTTCCCTAAAGCAACCCATGAGATAAGCAACGCACTTATCGCTCCCGCTGATGCTGCCAAACTAGTATTTAAGGCAATAAATCCGAAGAATCCATTCTCTACTCCAAGTGTACTTCCAGCGTTAAAACCGAACCAACCTACCCATAAGATCAAGACACCTAAAGTAGTGTAAACCTGGTTATGTCCGCTCAAGTTGTTAGCAGTCCCATCGACGTTGTACTTTCCAGCTCTTGGCTTCAATAAAATCGTAGCTGCCAATGCTGCCATTGCTCCTGTTAAATGGACGACTGTTGACCCTGCAAAATCCTGTTTTCCATGCTCTGCCAACCATCCACCGCCCCAGATCCAGTGGGCTACTACCGGATAAACGATAATTGAGAACAGCAAGGCAAAGACAAGATAGGTGGAAAGTTTAGCCCGCTCTGCAAAGCCTCCGAAAGCAATTGCTAATGAAATGCCCGCAAATGCAAGCTGAAATACAAAGAATACGGCAGTCGAATAGGTACTTCCCTCTATTTCATAGCCTGAATAGAAGAAGTCAGACCACCCTACAAAAAAGTTCCCATTTTCACCAAATATAAATCCGTAACCAACTGCCCAAAAAACAAGTGAGGCAATTCCAAATGTAAATATAGTTTTACCGGCAATGTGACCAGCATTTTTCATCCTTGTCGAGCCCGCTTCCAATAATATAAATCCACCTTGCATCAAAATGACTAAAATAGCGCCCAACATAATCCAGACACTATTTAATAAGAATAAGTTATCCATCTAAAATTCCCTCCTCCTATTTTTTAATACTTCTAATTTATTTGTGACGCGGAACTAGCACCAGGACACTTTCAGTTTTCAATACCGTTACTATGTTAATGTTTTAGCCACATGTTGATTTGCTTTAGGCAGGCAATGAGCTATGATCCTATCATGAGCAGGCCGAACCCAGAAACTTTGATAAGAAACGAATGATAATCGTACGTGCTCAATAAATAGCACTTAAGTCTTTCAAGAGCGGTTCATGCTTGCGCCATGACTGTACTGGATACTCCCCCTTTTATGTTCGCCAGTATTGCAAATCCTCAAGCAACAACTCTGAATAAACATTCGTAAAAAAACTTATTGGCTCATTGGCTATCTTCCTCAACTCCTTTTCTCTTTCAATACTATCAGCCAGAGGATCCAAGATATTTAGATTATCTGATCAAACATTTACACTTTTATGTTCATAGATAAAGTTCATGAAATACATAAAAGCCAGGCAACTAAATGCCTGGCTCTTGAACGTATGGGTAGATTTCCGAATATGCTTATCGTATCTCTGAGGGGTTTTTACCAGTGTACTTTTTAAATTGTCTACTGAAAAAATGGATGTTGTTATATCCTAGAGCATCAGCAACTTCTGTCACTGTGAGTCCTGTAAAAAGCAATAAATGCTCAGCTCGCTTTATACGAGAATAGACAATATAAGACTTGACGGTATGGCCGATGACTTGTTTAAAATTCTGTGAAAAATACCGTTGAGATAGATTTGCACGTTCAGCCAAACTATTAATCGTATGCGGCGACCCTGGATTTTGTTGAATATAATTGGCAATTTCTCGAATCGTTTCTAGTAATTTATTGCTCGTATTAGTCATTTGTTTTTCTTGTCCTCGTTCTTCTCTTAATAAATGGATCATCAATTGCTTCAAGATTAGCTGGGCCTCAATTTTTGCACCAAATGCCTGCACTAGAAATAATCGAACATATTGAGTTAAAAGCGATTCAAAGGTAATGGAATTTTTGAAGACCCGGTGACCTGAAGGTACCAATTGGAACGGTTCAGTTATATCAAAATGAATGTAAGTTAACACGAGGGGATTTTGCGGATTATGTGTGGCTGTTGTCTCATCGCCGGGTTTAAAAAGAAAGCAATGCCCTTTTTCTACATTATATGGCTTACCATTGAGCACTACTGTCCCTTCCCCAGCCCAAACATAAAATAAATCATAGTTGGGAATTGGTTTATCACGTTTTTTCCATTGCCAGCTCGGTTCACAATGAATAGTGGCCAAAAATGGTTTCAACATAAAATGATCTGAATTCAGATAAAGCATCCCAACTCCTCCTTTTATTCAGCAACAACTTACCTATTTACTTTATTCTGCATCTATATGTTAAGCAACTCTAATGCATTGTTCCATTAAAAAAACACCTACCACACGTGCTGATTAACCAAATCAACCAGTAAATAACTTGATTCCCCCTTAGCACTACTTGTATAGTCGCGTTTTTGGATTACTTCGGATTGAATGACTTCTATTACGATTACCGAGATGTCTGAATGTATAAGTACACAGAGTGCTGAAGCTCTTTGGTATGAAAGAATAGCTGGCTTTTCTATGATGTTTGCCAATTACCAAGCCTGCGCAATCTGGGGCGATACTATTCGAACGGATCGATCGTGAATTCAAGTATTCATCTGATTATATGACCGACCAATTACTAACGATTTCTTGTGATTTTCGTGATATGAGTTGCACCATTTTCATGATTTTTGCTTCATTTGAACATTTTACACTTTTTATTTATTTTTTTAGATAAAATACACGAATTGGGAAAAGATATGAATTGAGGAATAAAAATAAAGGGGCGGTTAAAGCATGTCAATGGAATGGTTTAACAGAGTAACTACTGAGCTTCATGATCATCTGAATTCAATTTGCGATCAATATGATCAAGTCGGTCATATGTCGATTGACCAAAGTGCAAAACATCCACGTATCGAATTTTTTGTCGAAACGGAGGACGACGAAAGGGATTACTTCTGTACCCTTCATTTTGATCCACATAACGCAGAGTTTTACGTGGAAACTTTTGACTTTGAATTCGAACAGCAAACCAGAATCATTCTTACTGACATTGAAGATATAATTGACGCTATTCATGATATCTTCCATGATTTCATCAGTGATGATGAACTAGATGATCTTGACGAGGAGTTCGTTTTAGACGCCGTCAATAGTGGAGAATACTACGTGGGTGAAATTGCTGATACAGAGTTTGAGGAATTGAGCGTCGAATGGGAAACACCTGAAGTCACTGCTTTCCAAATCGAAGATGCAATAGAAATAACGCATCAATTTGGGGTAGTCAATGCTACTGGAGATGGTGTTCTTCGAAGGGTCAAGCGCTTTTGGTCGGAAGGCAACGAGCTTCACAAAGAGGAAAGCAGCTTCGTCTTTACAAAAGAAGAGGCGAGCACACTCATTGCTTTGGTTGCGAGTAATATGGATAAGATGACTTCATATGAAAATCTGTAAAGCTTAAAGAAAATAAACAGGCATTAGGGAATCTTTCCTAGTGCCTGTTTATCGTTTTCATTTCCACGTAGATTTATTTCCATTGAACCGCTACGGCGCTAGGGGAGGCATCTCGCCTTAAGCCAGATGAGGTATTCTTTAACCTATCTGGAATAACCTCTTGGCATTAACTGTATAATTATAGTCAAGAAATCCGCAATCCAGGTTGCAGATTTCATCACTAATAATGAAATACTCTTTCTCACATAGACCATCCAGCGCAGGCGCGTCTTCGTGGTAGTCGAAGCGGGATTAGTGAGGAATCCTAATTCATTCCAAGTACAAGGGCTGTTTCAGTGGCCTCACAAAAGCCCTTATAAAGCGCATACGCCGTATTCATTTGTTCAACGTATATAGATTTTTAATTTCCCTTTTTAGTTTTATGTAATTGTTAAGCAATACTTCACATACTCTTATTACTGAGTATTTCCAACTAAGAGGAGGAAATGCATGGACATATTTGCTAGACCTGGAGATTCGTTTTGGAATTTCAGCCAGGTATTCAAGATGCCTCTTCAACTGATTATCGATTCCAACCGAAACATCAACACACAAATACTTACGACAGGTCAGCGAATTCAAATCCCTGGATTTGTTGCTACCAATTATAAAATTCAAACAGGGGATTCTTTATGTTTGATCGCACAAAGACTAAATCTTCCTTTGTATTCACTTCTTCTTGTCAACCCTAATCTTGAACCGAACCGCCTGCAAGTTGGACAGTTGATTAAAATTCCTCAGAGGATTACCTGGAGGCTTATAAACGGGAAACAAAATTTTGATTACGACATTATGATGAATGATATCAGAAGGTTACTAGCCGTTTATCCATTTTTGCAAACCGCTCCTATCGGAAATTCCGTTTTAAAACGAGAAATACCAGAAATCTTGGTTGGTAGTGGAACTAAACGAGTTCATTATAATGCTTCATTTCATGCGAATGAATGGATTACTACCCCTATCATTTTGACCTTTTTAAATGATTATTTGCTTTCATTAACGAACCAAACTACTATCCGCGGTCTTTTTACATTCCCCTTTTACCAACAAACGACATTATCCATTGTTCCGATGGTCAATCCGGACGGAGTTAATTTGGTGTTAAATGGTCCGCCTGCAAATGAGCCATGGCGAAGCAGAGTTGTTGAATTGAATAATGGTAGCTTGGACTTTTCAGACTGGAAAGCCAATATAAGGGGTGTGGATCTGAATGATCAATTTCCTGCCAATTGGGATCGGGAAAGAGCTCGTAATCCTAAGTATCCGGGTCCAAGAGATTATGGCGGTGAGCGTCCTTTGTCCGAACCTGAGGCAATTGCAATTGCGGACCTGACAAGAAGGCAGGATTTTGCAAGAGTACTCGCTCTTCATACACAGGGAGAAGTTATTTATTGGGGGTACGAGAACCTTGAACCTCCTGAGTCTGAAGTTCTTGTTAACGAGTTCAGTAGGGTCAGCGGATACGAATCAGTTCAAACAATTGAAAGCTACGCTGGATATAAGGATTGGTTTATTCAGGAATGGCGGAGACCTGGATTCACAGTTGAACTAGGTTCAGGAAAAAACCCGCTTCCCTTGGACCAGTTCGATGAAATTTATCAAGAGACGTTAGGGATTTTTCTAGCAGGGTTATATGTATGATTAATTAACAAAATCCGACTTAGTATACAGGCGCCTGTGAACGAAACTGGGTTTTCTTGACGGTATGTGAAGTTCTTCTCCCCCCCTTTAGACATTGCACTCTAAATAATCATGACCGTTTGATAGCAAAAGGTATTCAATTCATAGTAAGGCAGGTAAACACGTATTGACACGTCAATTTTTCTCTGCTAAATTAACATCTAACACTAAAAGTCTATGACGAGAAAAAGTACGAAAAGGTCCCTGTTCCCTATTAAGTTGGCGCTTAGTGAAAGTCGACGAACAGCCCTTATCCGAAATTCATCTCTGAGATACAAGGCTGAAAAGTTAGTAAGCTTTGACGGTTTTCCACCGTTATCTGGAGCACGTATGAAAATACGTTGACTGAAAGCCGTTTGTTTTTAGAAACTTGCGGAGTTATGGGTATAATCGCGAGCACAAACTCGTCCCTTATTTAGGGTCGAGTTTTTTTATTTGCCAAAGCTGGAAGGAGATTTACTAGTTATGAAAAATTTAATTGTCGTCTTAGGTTCACTCATTATTGCATTTGCTTTTAACTGCTTTCTCGTTCCTTTCGGGATTTTAAGTAGTGGTATTAGCGGAATCGCAATTTTACTCGGCCTAATCAGCCCATTTAATACCGGTCTATTAAATCTAGTCCTTAACTTGCCTTTGATTGTTTTAGGCTACTACAAACTCGGAAAAACAATTACCATTAACACACTGGTTTGCGTCGTGTCGCTCTCGGCATTCTTATACGTGATACCAGTCGTTGCTGTGACAGACAATATCCTGTTATCAACGGTTTTCGGTGGCGGCATTGGTGGTATGGGTGTTGGTCTTATCCTCAAATACTCAGGAACTTCTGGCGGTTTGGATATTATTGCGATTATCGTTTCCCGTACAAGTTCTTTCAGTATCGGCCTTCTCCTCACGGGGATGAATGGCGTAATCGTGCTACTTTCAGGATTTGTCTTTGACTGGGAAATCGCGTTATATACCCTGTTGTCTATCTATATCACTGGTAAAATGATCGATACAATCTTCACAGATCACGTCAAACTGACGATGCAGATTGTCACGACAAAAGGTGATTTAATACGCAATGAGTTACTGGGATCCATCTATCGTGGGATTACGATTACGGAAGGTTACGGGGGCTATACTCAAGAGAAGAAAGACATTTTAATGATGGTCGTCACGCGTTATGAAACGCTGCATGTTAAAAAGATTGTCCGAAAGCATGATGAAGACGCATTTATTAATATTTATGAGACGGTTGAAGTTGATGGTAAATTTTCAGTTAACTAGTAGATAGTAAAAAATAGGTGCCCGGTTCTGAAAACAACTCAAATTGTTTTAGAACCAGTGGCACCTATTTTAATTCAATATAACGGTTAAGAAACTGATCTATTTTCATATTGTATTTGTCTTCGTCCAATGCAATGGATTCACCGTGGTTTGCATTCGGGACAAGATAGAGTTCTGCGTCACTTGAAGTATGTCGATACAAATCCTTTGTCAACTCTGTTGGAACAAATGTATCGCTTTCCCCATGAATATACAGGATCGGGACACTCGTTTTCTCCACCTCTTTTAGTGCACTCGCTTCTCTGAATGAATAACCTGCCCTGATTTTGGTTAACACACTGGTGCTATCTAACAATGGAAATGCCGGCAGATGAAACATCCGATTCATTTGATACTGGAATAATTGATAGACGGACGCATAGGGACTGTCCGCTATGATGGCTTTGACCTGGCTAGGAAGTTCTTCTTCTCCACTAGCCATCAAGACGGTCGCCGCCCCCATCGATAAACCATGGTAGACCACTTTAATATCAGTTCCAAGTTTCTCCACCAATAGTTGTGTCCAATCAATCAAATCGAGCCGATCTGGCCAGCCAAATCCATAATAATTACCCTCGCTCTTTCCATGCCCTCGTGCATCAGGCATGAAAATATTATAATCCAAATCGTTATGATAATGCTGTCCAAATAGCCCCATTTGCTTCGCGTTTCCTAAATAGCCATGCGTTAAAATGACCAATTTATCCGTTGGCTTGGATGCCGGCAAATAGTAACCTGACAGTTTCAGTCCGTCGCGTGACGTTAAAGTGAGTCGTTCAAAATTTTGATCCGCGACCCAACCTATCCAATCTCCATTCAAAAAGAGGTTCATTGCCTTATCGGATACTTCCAAATCTGCATTCTTCTGCAAGAAATCTTTCGGTCCCCGCTTGACTGCTAGCTCATAAAAAAAGAAACTGCCGATGATTTGGATCAGCAAGAAAACTGTAGCAAAAAGAACAAGTAGCCTCTTCCATTTGATTCGAATCTTACTCATTCCCCTTTACTATGCTGTCTCTTAGCATTCATGACGCCTATGATTAGTATAGTAGAGAAACTGAGAAAAATGAAAGAAATCAATACGATTACAGGAAATACCAATAGAGTTTCTGATAGTCTATCGCATCACCCAAGCAATTCGTGCAAAAAGGAATGGTACCTATTTTGCATTCTCCTACATAGAACTCTGCACCTTGGACACAATAGCTAGGATGAAATCATTCTACAAAAGGAGGTTCAAGTCATGTCGGAAGAAAATAAAAACAAAAACAAAGACAAAGGTAAACAGCGGAATGCCCTCAAATACGATACAAAGCCGAAAGACGATGTTGAGTTTGCACGTGAAAGCGAATTTTTAAATTTAGATGGTAAGAAAAACAAAAGAAAGCGTTGAAAACAGTGCCTGTCAGTTTCCCCCTAGAGAACTGTTAACTGATGCACTGAATTCTACTTATCGCATCTAACATAAATCCCCCTAGTCAGATGAGCATCTGACTAGGGGGATTTGTTTTGGATATTTTGACTTAAAACGTTATTAACTCAGCTACTCATCCTCATACATAATCGATTTCTAGCTACAGAAAACGCATCGGCCTAAAGTTTAAATAATCACACGCATATATTAATCGAGGACAGACGTATTTTTGATAAGCATAAGGTATGAGATTTCTTTTTAACAAGGTATCAACAATAACTTGTTACGAATTGCGCTAATTGGAAAATTTAACGGTAGATGATGCATGCTTTCTACTACCTTGGTATTAATTAATTGATCAATAAAGGAATGAGGTCTTTGAATGAAAATTAGTTTTCTAACTCCAGCTTACAATAGTGAAGAATGGATTAAGATAATGCTGGATAGTATTCCGAAAGAATATGCTTATGAAATTATTGTTTGCGACGATGGTTCCACTGATAAAACAGTAGAACTACTAAAGGAATATGAAAAAACTTGTCCACAATTAAAAATAATAACGCATGAAGCAAATAGAGGTGCTAGTGAATCATATAATCGATGCATTGCTGAAGCAACCGGGGATTATGTAGCAATCATTGATAGCGATGATCAATATTTACCTCCGATTCGGGATGTACTAGCACAAGTTGACGGTGAATATGACATTTATTACTACAATATGTTAACGAAACACGGACTACAATTTGTGAAAAGTAAAGATGATGCTTATACGTGGTGTGGACAATTTAAGATCATTCGAAGAAGTTTTATAGGGGATGCAGTGTTCACAACGAGAAAAGATTTTGCCGGAGATTGGGATTTCAATAGAGTATTAATGGATAATAACCCCAAATGTAAATATACTGGACTATTTGCCTATTGGTATAACTATCCTAGAGAAACTTCCGAATCTGATTTGCATCTTAGAGGGCTGAAATAAGGAAATGAATGTCGTTCTATTTCTGGAACAGCCTCTCCAATGAAAGGAGTTGACCTATAACTATATGTTTAAAGATAAAATACTACTAATAACAGGTGGAACTGGTTCATTTGGTAACGCTGTATTAGAAAGATTCTTAACTACTGATATCAAGGAAATTAGGATATTTTCAAGAGACGAAAAAAAACAAGATGATATGCGCATTTTATATCAGAATAACAAAATTAAATTTTTCATCGGAGATGTACGTGATAGTAGCAGTTTAAATAACGCTATGTACAATGTAGACTTCGTTTTTCATGCAGCAGCCCTTAAACAAGTTCCCTCTTGCGAATTTTTCCCCTTAGAAGCCGTAAAAACAAATATTCTTGGAACAGAAAATGTATTAACTGCAGCGATAAACGCAGGTGTGAAAAAAATCATTTGTCTCTCTACAGATAAAGCCGCATACCCTGTCAATGCAATGGGGATTTCAAAAGCGATGATGGAGAAAACATTCATTGCAAAATCTAGAATGGTTACTCCTGACAAAACCTTAATTTGTGGAACTCGCTACGGTAACGTGATGGCATCCCGTGGATCAGTCATACCATTGTTCATAGAACAAATTAAGAACGGAAAGCCATTAACGGTTACTGATTCCAAAATGACTCGTTTTATGATGAGCCTTGAAGAAGCAGTCGAATTGGTGTTATATGCCTTTACAAATGCAGTGAATGGCGACATCGTAGTTCAAAAATCACCCGCTTGTTATATAAAAGATTTAGCACAAGCATTGATTGAATTATTTAATGCTAAAAATGAAGTTAATATTATTGGTACTCGTCACGGAGAAAAAATTTACGAGGTACTTCTTACGAAAGAAGAAGCAGCCAAAGCAATTGATATGGGAGACTTTTATAGAATTCCTGCTGATAACCGAGATCTAAATTATGGGAAATACCTCGAAGAAGGTTCCCCTAAAATTACGTTAACCGATGAATATAACTCTAATAATACAAAGACCCTTTCAGTAGATGAAATAAAAGAAAAGTTGTTAAAACTAGATTTCGTTAAAGACGAACTGCGTAAATGGAATGGAGGATAACATGAAATTCCTAGTTCTTGGGGCAACTGGAATGGCAGGTCACACCATCTCATTATTTTTAAGTGAGAAAGGGCATGAAGTTACTACCTTTTCAAGAACAGCATTTCCTTATTGCAAGAACATAAATGGGGATATTATGGATGATTTTTTGTTGAATTCAATTCTAGTAAAAGAAAACTATGACGTAGTGATCAACTGCATAGGTATTTTAAACGAAGCGTGTGAGTTAGTACCGTCAAGAGCTGTCTATCTAAATAGTTACTTACCACACCTTATAGCCGATAAATTAAAAAACACCAACACTAAATTAATTCATATGAGTACAGATTGTGTTTTCTCAGGTAAATCAGGACCCTATTCCGAAGCTAGCATTCGTGATGGTGAAACTTTTTATGATCGAACGAAAGCTTTGGGCGAAGTTAATGATAAAAAAAATTTAACCTTTAGAAATTCAATTATTGGTCCGGATATGAAAAGGAATGGAATTGGTTTATTTGATTGGTTTATGAAACAACAAGGAACCATTAATGGATTTACAGGAGCCATCTGGACTGGCGTCACAACTTTAACTTTAGCAAAAGCAATGGAAAAGGCTGCAATCGAAGATTTAACAGGGTTATATCACCTTGTTAATAACCAGAGTATAAGTAAGTTTGATTTATTAAAACAATTCAATGCGAATTTTAAAGAGGATATGTTAACGATTTTGCCTAGCGATTCCGTCAATGCCGATAAAACATTGATAAATAACCGACAGGATTTTTCATTCAAAGTACCAAGTTATGAAAATATGATCATAGAGATGAAACAATGGATTTGGACACACAAAAATTTATACCCACACTATTTTCAGTAACCGTTGACCATGTTCTTCAGATAATGGAAGTATAAACAATGGTACCTAGTCCTGAAGCGATTTAGAATTGTTTCAGAACCAGATACCTTTTTTAATTTGTAGTAAACGGGTTTGCGACCATTACTTTTCTTTAATATCCTAAAGGTCACTGAAGACTTTCTCCTTGTAAACACTACTAATTGCCACCTCGCGTTCACACTGTTCTTAACTTGCTTTATAACATCAATATTTCCCGAATGTCTTCTTCGGTTAAAGTAGACGACGCTTTCTCCTCAGAATCGATGATTTCTTCGATCAGATGCCTTTTTTTATCTTGCAATTCATTTATTTTTTCTTCGATTGTACCGCGGGCAACAAGCTTGATGACTTGTACAACATTCGTCTGGCCAATACGATGTGCACGGTCAGCTGCTTGCTCCTCAACTGCTGGATTCCACCAAATATCATATAGAATAACGGTATCTGCTCCCGTCAGATTGAGACCTGTACCGCCTGCTTTCAAGGAAATGAGAAATAAATCACGATCACCTGCATTGAATCGATTACAAATTTCCACTCGTTTCTCTGATGGCGTTTGTCCATCAAGGTAGAAATAAGGCAGTTCTTGATTCGCTAACTCTCTACCTATAAGTCCAAGCATTTTCGTGAATTGGGAAAAAATCAACACTCTTCTTCCCGACAGCTTGGATTCCTCTATAATCTGCATTAGCTGTTCAAATTTCCCCGAACTCCCTTTATAGCCATCCACAAATAAGGCTGGGTGACAGCAAATCTGTCTTAACCGAGTCAAACCAGCCAGAATTTTGATGCGGTTTTTTCGGAGTGTATCCTTGTCGAGATGTTTCAGTGTGTCGTGTCTGAGCTTAGCCAAAAAGGCAGCATATAGCTTTTTCTGTTCAGGTAGCAACTCCACCGATTCCAGCCACTCGACTTTTTCAGGAAGCTCCGCAAGGACATCCTTTTTCAACCTACGAAGCAAAAATGGACGAATCCTCCGAGCGATCGTCTTCCTCGGAAGATTACTGAATTCCTTAAGACCCTGAAATAATTCAGGAAAGACAACTCGGTAAATGGACCATAGCTCTTCTAATGAATTCTCTATCGGTGTACCAGTGAGGGCGAAGCGGTTATTTGCCTGTATCTTCCGCGCTGCTTTTGCTGTTTGTGTCACAGGATTTTTAAATGCCTGTGCCTCATCAAAATAAACGGTATGGAAGAACTGTTTTTCGTACCACATGATGTCACTGCGCAACAACGGATAGGAAGTGATAAGAACGTCCATATCTATTACATCCTTCTGTAAATTGCTCCGCTCTGTCTTATTACCATCTACCACAACAGCTTGAATCTCTGGAGAAAACTTCATGATTTCACTTAACCAGTTATACGTCAAAGATGATGGGCAGACAATAAGAACCGGGAGCTTCTTTTTACGGATGTTAGGAAGCTCGGATAAAATAAACGTGATGCTTTGCACTGTTTTACCCAGCCCCATATCATCTGCAAGAATCCCGCCGAATCCGTAATGAGCAAGTGTTTTCATCCATTTGTAGCCATCTTTTTGGTAGTCCCGTAATATTGGATCCAAACTTTTTGGGACTTCAAACCCCAAACTGTCTGGATTGTGGACGTTCTCCAAAAATTGCAGGAACGATTTCTCTAACGTGAACACATCACGATTATCGACTGAATCAAGAAGCTGAAGACCTTGAGCAAATGGTAATATCAAACCGCTTTCCAATTCTTCATGCTGTTCAGGAAGTGCATTCAAGAAGCGGTTCATTTCTTCAAACTCCCTCGTCTCCAATGAGAGTATGGATCCATTACCCAATCGATAGTACTTCCGTTTTTCTTCTAGAGCCAATAGAACTTCACGTATATGCTTTTCAGGGATACCATCGAGCTCAAATTTGAATTCTAGCCAATTGGTTCTCTCTTTTTTCATCTTCACAGTAATCTTCGGGTGAGCTTTGCCTCTAAATATCCGATTTTTCACAGCCGTAGTTGCATATATTTGCGCAAACGTTTTAAGCTTCGGAACGACATGATACAAAAATTCATATTCCAATTCTTCATTGTGCAAAAAATAACCGCCGTCTGTCTTGGAAAACAAGCTTTTTTCTATTAACTGCAAGATCTCTTCTTCCTTATCCATATCCCTCACAAAAGTGGAGCTTGCCGGGATATCCCCAGTAGGTTCCAATGGATTGATCATAATATTTTCATAATGAAACTCCAACCCAACGAGCAATCGGTTTTTCACACGATCCAAGTACACTTTAGCAATTAGCGGTGTCTTAAGAAGGTGCTTATACATACTGTCCGATAGTTGTACATTGCCTAGTTTCTTCAAACCAGGCACCACTTTTTCTAGAAAAAAACTAACCTGCTCTTGAGGAATCGAAATTTGATTCGTTCCTGAACCATCAAGCAACTCCTTTAGGTCCGAGAGACGTTTACAATCCTCACTTTTCAGCTGGATTAGTTTCCCTTCAGATAAGACAGAGCTGTATGAATTCAGCACAACCATTTGATTCAACCCTTTGATCTTCAGTTGATAGCCTTTGCCCTCAGCTTCAGCAAAGTCAAACTGTAAAGAAAGTGGTTCGTTCGATACACGAAGACCGGCATACATATTCCCGCCATATTCCAATTTAATCGATGGTACTCTCTCAAGTATGGGAAATAGCCTGTCCCAAGAAGATGGAGGAATCAGTAGTGTATGATGATCGCTGACATAATTTGATTTCCCCAACAATTCATCAACATATACATCTTCATCATGAATTACTTGGATAAGCTGCTGGATCAAAGCATTTGTTTCTTTTTGAAAGCAATGAAGATTAGGGTTAAACGTGAATGAATTAGAAAGCACGCTAGTATGTCCGTCTTTCACATGCTTCAGAAAGTCCCTGATATTCTGCACATTAGTCGGACCAATCCTCACCTTTATTCCAAATATATGCCGCCCCTCTCCTAGGGTAACGGCTTTGCACGTAAATTCCACATCAAGCACTTGCCTGTTTTCAAAGTGAAGCTGATGACCGCTAGAGCGTTTAGGTTGGGCATTGAAAAGTGTCAGTAAGCCTTCCGTTAGTTCTTGATTTGTTAATGAATCAGACTGGAATCCACTTAGACTATTGGGGATTTCCTGACGCTGAAGTGCATTAATCGATAGTAAAACGGCTGCAATATGCTGACAATCCATTTGAAAGGAAGCTAGTGCAGGACAGCTACATTTCGTAAGTAAACCACCTTTTTCATCCTTTTTAATGGTGACATGGAAATCATCCATTCCTGCAACTGTTGCTTCACAACCATTAGGACCGTAGTTTTTAACTGTCACTTTATTAGCCCGATAAAAAGCTTCACCTCTTTTGAAGGAGACTGTACCGCACTTGTCTTTAATTAACTCTCGGTTTAATTTTATATTCATTGGTCTGCCTCCTCCCTCGTTTCGGATTCCGGGTTCTCGCTTATTACCTTGAGTATACCAAACAAGCTTTCGGTAATGTAGGGGTTCTGGAACAGTTTGAAGTTTAATGAGAACTCGTCACCAATATAGGTGATTTAACTGAGATTCACCTTTAAAGACAACCAGATAGCGCAAGGTAAACAGACATCCATTTGAAGGACAATTATATCCTTTAATGGGTGACCATATTTTCACATTCTTGCAACTAGATACTCGGTACTTAACAAAATGGAAGCAAGTTGTTTTTTTGTGCTTAATACTAGGGAGCATTTTCCAATACCGCTTCGTCGCTTGGTGATGGCCTCCCGTAATGAGCCCGCCAGAAGATCACTGTCAGTCTCATTACTTCGGCTCACACTTGTCGCTCCTTCGCTAGAATCATTCGTCGTACAAGGAGATTATTAAAGTTTCTATTGAATTCTAATTATAAATTTAAAGTGCCTAGTCTATAGCGGTAAGCCGCAACATAAAATTCGTGAATTTCTTCATCAACATTATCGATAGCCATGATTTTTTTTGAATAGATAGTAAGGTATAGTAAAGCTAGGTGATGATATGAAAACAAAGATTTACGTAAACAATGACAAATTTATAGCAGGGATGACCATGAAAGATGGAGCCGAACTTGAACACAACAACATGGCGCTCCATGCCTGCAAAAAAACCGATAATATAATCGAAAATCGCAAAAGATTAGCCGTTTCCTTACAACTCGAGCTGAGTGACTTCGTTTGTGCCACTCAAACACACAGCGCCAATTTCTATCGCGTGACGCTCAACGATAAAGGACAAGGTGCCGAGCGAATGGACACCGCCATTGCGGACACAGACGCCCTGTATACCTATGAGCCCAATCTTGTATTGTGCAGCTTTACTGCTGATTGTGTACCCGTGATTTTTTACAATGAAGTGAACGGCCTCATCGGCGTGATCCATTCTGGATGGCAAGGCACAGTCAAAGAAATCACGTCGAAACTATTCGAACATTTAACACAAGTTGAACGCTGTAATCCGAGCGATTTTCACGTCCAGATTGGTGCAGCGCTAAGCCAGGAAAAGTTTGAAGTCGATGAAGATGTCTATTTAAAATTTAAAGCGCTTGGCTATGCGGATGATTTTATGTATTACAATGACGACACTCACAAATATCACATCGATAATCAGCTCGTCGTGAAAAGGCAATGTGAGTTGGCGGGAATTCCAGCTGAGCGGATTGCGATTGATCGAACTTGCACGTATGTAGATCCGGATGGTTTTTCTTATCGAGAGGATAGACAATGTGGGAGGCATTTGGGGTTTGTTGTGAAAAAGGGCATTGACCAAATGGAGATAGAGTAACAATCAACTACATCAATGCAAGCTATCCGAAAAAGCACATCAGCTTTATACGTTGATGTGCTTTTTTCGGATATTACTGTTTTCTCAAATAGCGAAACTTCCCCCTTGCGAAAGAGTCCACCCTAATATATCTAAATACGGTTTTTAGTTGATTGATTTTGAATCTATATTTGTTGAACATATGGAGGCAGCTGAAAAGTTCTAATACTTGGAGTGAATTGGAGTTCCTGCTAATACCGCTTTGTGGATGCCGTAGTTATCTCACCGTTGCATAGATCCCTTGAAATGTACCTTGTACCTTTAGTAGACCTTTTGTGCTAGCTTTCATTAAACCGAAGTATTTTAGCGCCGTTTCGAAAGTAAAAAAAAGCACTTCCTTGATCAATCAATGATCAAGGAAGTGCTTTTTTCAGAAGCTCGAGTGTTATATTAACGTGCTGATTTCAATAATTTTAATACCCCTTTGGCAACTGCACCACCTGATGCTGGATTTTGTCCAGTGACAACACGGTCATCAACTACAGCGAACGCTGCCCAGTCTTCGCCTTTCACGTAATTGGCTCCTCTGTTAATAAGTTCATCTTCTGTTAAAAATGGAACTATTTTATCTAATCCAAGTGCGATTTCTTCAGTGTTTGCAAAACCTGCAACCTTTTTGTCGGCAATTAAATAGTTACCTACCGCATTTTTAATATTTAATAAACCAACAGTACCATGACAAACAGCAGAGACGATCCCGCCATTATCATATATTTTACTAGCAATGTTTTGTAACTTTTCATCATTAGGGAAATCCCACATTACACCGTGTCCACCTGTATAATAGATGGCATCATAATCTTCAGGATTAACATCTTCTGCCGATAAAGTAGCACCTAGCTTATTTAAAAAATCATCGTTTGAATAATATTGCCAATCTAATTCAGTCATTTGATCTGGTTGTAAGCTGTGTGGATCAATCGATGTATATCCACCTTTAGGGCTAACGTAAACTATTTTATATCCCTCTTTTTCCATCTCATCTACAAAGTGAACAGCTTCTCCTAACCATAATCCTGTTGCACGTTCCTGATTTGGATATTTAGAAATATTAGTTACAACTACTAAAATGTTTTTCATTATACATGCTCCTTTTTGTTTGATACTATGAACCTTAAAGGTTAAACCATACTTTAAGTCAAGGAGGACGTGCTGTGTATTCTATTCAAAAAGCTAGCCTATTAGCTCAAATCCCTTCAAGTACTATTAGATATTATGAAAAAATAAATTTAATTCCTCCAATAAAAAGAAATAAACAAGAACATCGTACCTTTGATGATAAAGACATTGAAATCCTTAATTTAATAAGATGTTTCCGACATCTAGGAATGTCGATTGAAGTTATAAGAGCAAGCATTTCAAATATAAATTTAGAATATGAAGATATGAATACTAAAGCAATTTTATTTCAGCATAAGAAAAAATTAGAAGAGCAAATTGGTATTTTAAATTCATACATCCATGAAATCGAAGAAAAAATAGTTATATAAAAATTTCAAAAGTTGATTCCATTTGACCTGCCCCTGTCAAATAGACAGTTTGTATGTCTTCAATCAAGTGACGGCCTCTTTCAAGCCTCCCTCTTAACATCACATCATATTGAGAGACTTCCAATGGTTCAATGTTTTATCCATCCAACGAATGCCAATTCGACGTTTCCATTCTTTTTGAATTTCAAGTTTCTTCATGTAAAGCTTTCACATTTATTTTCCGTGGGGAAATTATCACATTGGATGGCGTGCGGAAATAAGGTCGGAGGAGTTTGGCGCTTACAGAATGTACACAAAGAGTATCCATGACGTAATGAAAATATTGACATGCTCGAAGTTTTTCATCGTTTAATGGGTATACAACTGCTGAAGTCTCTTTACGTACAAAAGGCTTCTCATAAGTTTGGTCTGCTTATGAGAAGCCTAAATTTCTTCTATAATTTTTGTGTAATCTTTATCTTTCCTGAAGAAAGTTCTCTATAGACTTTTATTTCGTGGACTTAAAATGATCATCTAGATATCGGGCCATAAATGCGGCAAAATGTTGACGTGATATATTAATATTCGGCTTAAATTCACCGTTGGAATAACCAGTAGTAATATTATTTGCTACCAACGCAGAAATATAGTCATGAGCCCAATTCCCCTTTGGAACGTCCTTAAAATCGGTTGGATAAGTTCCTTTTAAGTCATAAGCTAACACTAGGATTGCAGCCGCTTGCGAGCGGATTAATTTTCCGTTAGGGTCAAAATATCTTTTACCTTGGGCATTAACTTTTCCGTTGACGATACCTAATTCAGCAGCCTTAGCAATCTCCTCATATCCATAATCGCCAGGTGAAACATCAACAAATCCTGGATTGGTGACATCGGAAAAGTCGACAATTCCCTTTTCTTTTAAAATCAATCGTATAGCTTGTAAACGTGTAATTGGATCATTTGGTTTAAATGTTCCGTCTGGATAACCTTTAATTATTCCTTTGTCTGTCAAATACATAATTTCATCGACATATGAACTTACATCTTTAAATTTAGGCTTTTCATCTACATTCTTTTCGAAATTAGGCGTTGTTTTAGGTAGCGTTCTAGCGTTGGTTGCTTGTTCAAAAGAATAGGCTATATCTAATAAAGACTGTTCACTGTATGCCAATCCCAAGAAAGAGATCCCAACAGGTAGTTCTTCCCCCGTAGCACCGGCAGGAACAGTAATTTCAGGGAATCCTGTAGCCGACGCTACATAACTCGCAGCATACGTGTCATAGGCTTCACATACATATGTCGGATCTTCCTTATCGAATCTTGGTGATGCAGGACATGACATTGTTGGAAAAACAATTGCATCCAAGTTTTCCTTTTCCATTATTGATTGCACTTCATTACGTACTTTAGGTATATCTTTTGTTACTAAATGATTGTATTCTGGTGTGTCTTTAAACGCCGCTTGTTTCAAATTCGTTTTTAGGCCATCCAAACTCGCTGGATTTACTGGCGTTGCTGAATTCAGAACCTCTGGCGATTCACTGATTTTGATTATTTCTTCTAGTGTTCTCGGCTGACTTTCCGGGAACTGTTTTAGATACTCTTCCAACTGAACCTTAAAATTCGCTTCACTAATTGGTCCAATAATTGGTGTCCAGAGATATTGTGTCGTCTCTGAGAAAGATACCGGGATAAGCTCTGTCCCCATTTCTTTCATTTTCTTTAAGGCCTCATTAGTAATTGTATCCACCTCAGCGTTGTCTCCAAAAAAGTCAACAGCTACTCCAATTCTTGCATTTTGCAAGGCAGTATTGTCTAAGGACTTACTATAGTCTTCAACAATGCGTCCCTTTGCAGCTAATGTTTGGTCATCCTTTTCATCGACTCCAGCCATAAAACTTAATGCAATAGCTACATCTTCTACAGATTTAGCCATTGGACCAGGAGTATCGAAATTTAACGAAGACGGAACGACCCCGCCACGACTTATTAAACCCAGCGTCGGTCTGATACCGACTAGACCCGTAACATAAGATGGTCCTCTAACAGATCCAGATGTATCAGTACCTAATCCTAATACACCAAAGTTTGCTGTGATTGCTGCGGCAGTTCCACTGCTAGAACCAGAAGCATCACGTTTAAGGTTGTAAGGATTCAAGGTTAAACCTCCCAAAGAGCTATATCCTAACCTCCCATATGATGCTGCGAACTCTGACATATTTGTTTTTCCAATGATAATTGCTCCTTCATCCTTAAGTTTCCGAATAACAAAAGCATCTTTTACGGGATAAGCATCTTTTAGTGCAACAGATCCTGCTGTTGTAGGCATTCCTTTTACGTCAAAGTTATCTTTAACAACGATTGGAATACCATGTAGTACACCTCTTGTACCTTTACTTTGTCTCTCTACGTCCAATTGCTTTGCAATCTCTATAGCTTCTTCATTAATGTTAGTAAACGAATTAATCGTAGGGCCTTGCTTGTCATATGCTTTTATACGTTCTAGATAATACTTAACCAACTGCTCAGAAGTAATTTGATTGTTATCCAAAGCATCCGAAATTTCTCTAATACTCTTTTCAAATGGATCAAATTCGGTTTCTTCTGCAAAGACACTTGCCAATGGAAGCATGGCCACTACTACCATAAGAGCAATCAAGGTTCTAACTCGTTTCAATACTTTAAACATGATGTTTCCTCCCTATTCTAAATCAAATTAAACATAAAATTTTTTCCCGAGAAATTATATAAAAACATTCAGGGGATGTTTTATACAATATGAATGTAAATTGTAAACATGATTATAGGTTGTGTAATTTTATGCTAGAAAATCCAACATACCCCTTAGATTATTGGTTTGATAGAAATCATACTTTTACAATTTAAATTGCTGGATGGCTACTTCCAATTCATTTGACATCCTAGCTAACTCTTGAGAAACCGATGAAACCTCTTCCATTGAGGCACTCATTTCTTCGGAGGATGCCGCGACGTTTTGGGAATAATTATTTACTTCAATACTTGTTTTTGAAACTTCCTCAATGTGAACTGCCACTTCAGCTATATGATTTTTCATGTTTTCCATTGCCATGCTGACCTCGGATATTTTTGTTGTGCCAGCGAAAATGGAATCCTTAATTTCTCCAAACGCTTTCCCGCTTTCATTCACAAGTTTCATTCCTTCTTTTGCCGAGCTAACCCCTAGATTTACAAGACCCATCGAATCTTCAATGCCGTCTTCAATATCTTGAATAATTTCATTGATCTGCAATGCTGAGTTGCTGGATTGCTCTGCGAGTTTTCGAACTTCATCCGCCACTACTGCAAATCCCTTTCCATGTTCGCCAGCTCTTGCAGCTTCAATTGCAGCATTCAAAGCTAATAAATTCGTTTGCTCTGAAATTGATTGTATGATCAAGCTGATTTGTCTAATTTCATTTGATTTTTCATTTAACATGCTAATTTTCTCAGCAGAAGAGCTCACGTTTTTATCAATTTCAACCATTTTATTTACAGTTTGTTCAACGACATCACTGCCCTGTTTAGCAGTTTCCGTTGAATAATGGATGGAATTACTTACATTGTCCATGCTCACTGTCACGTCATCAACATGCTTATACACTTCATTGATGATAGCTACCGCATTTTTCATAGCGGCATCCTGTTCATCTGTTCCAGTAGCAACAAGTTGGATAGAACCTGATATCTCATTAGAGGCTTTTTGATTCTCGATCGAAGATGCTGCCAGCTCCTCAGATGTAGCAGATAATTGTTGAGATTCATGCGAAATCTTTTTGATTGTTTCTTTTAAACTGTTAGACATGGTATTGAAATTCTCGCCCATATCCCCGATTTCATCATTCACCTTTACCGTGACTTGTTGAGTCAAATCACCTTTTGACATCGCTAAAGACAAATCACTAATCCTTTTAATTCTCTTCGTTATACGTAAACTCATAAAAATAGAAGCTATTATAGCAAGAATAGCAAAAATTCCACCTATAATGAAAAGCATTGAGCGTATGAAAGTCGCCGTACTTAAAATTTCGTCCTTCTTTATGACAGCAATATACTTCCAGCCATCAATTTCTGAAGTGATTGTATTTAATACATAGTCTTCTCCATCTAGTTCAGTTTCAAATGTGCCATCTTTGCTTAAATCTTTTAATGAAGGAATGTTTAGTTTAGAAATTGGTTGGAAGTTCAATTCAGGATCTTTTGGATGTGCAAGGATTGTTCCATTTTCTTGCGCGAGAATTACATAACCATTTTTACCAATACTGATTTCCTTAATAATATCTGTTAAGCCTTCCAGACTTACATCTAAGCCTAACACGCCTGTTTGTTTTCCATCTTTTTCAATCGAAACTACATTACTTACTATAATTCCTTCTATACCAGTTGCCTCATAGGCACTTGTTAATTTTACTTCTCCTGGTTCTTCAATAGCCGTGGTATACCAAGGACGGTCTCTAGGATCGAAACCAGCTGGCGTGGGTCCCTCGGGAAATTGGACATAACCTCCATCCGCTGTACCTATATAAACATAAGAGGCTTTAGGATGACTATTACTAAATTGAGAAAACACATCAAAAATGGCTTTCTCCTTATCCCCATTTTCTGAAGGGGTCATATCAATTGAGCCTTCTCCCCCTAGATCTTTATAGGAAGTAATACTTGAATCGGCATTTAGAACGGAATTATCATTAGCTAATAAATTGACATTTTCCCTAATCGTTTCAAAGTATAGAGAAATTCCATTGTCCACCTGTTTAATTTCTTTCTCGCTGAAACTGATATAATCATCCTTGGTTTTTTTGCTAACTGTTTTATTAACTAAAACTCCAATAAAAACAATCGGTACTAATGATAGTAATAAAGAGAAAACTAATAACTTTGCTTTGAACGAAATCCTTTTCTTATTCATTTTTACACACCTTTCTATTTAATAGTGAATCAAGCGCAAGTTGCCTGCTACTTCAAAGCTTTTAAATTGTTAACTTCAAGAATCTCTTAATCCTTTCTAACTACGTCTTTTCGCCAAATTCATTCCAGGTGGTTTTAAACACTCAAAAAACTATTCTATTTAATATAGAATAGCCAAAGGATTTATATATATTAATCCATAAATTTGGTAACCAGGCGATCATTGTTTAGATTGCAGGACTTTTGATTAATCCCTAAACTTTAGATCCTAGGCTTTGCGTGCTGCCCTTTCAGAACAGGTTGCCTTTAACTTCTATAGTTTTAGTTTAAAATTACGCTCACTCATAATCTCACGTAACTCTACAAACTTCAAGACTTTTTAACCACTCCTCACTGTTGCTCTATGAAAAATGAATCATGAGAATAGTTCGAAACCAGTCATAAAGTATGTTTTCATTGACTATGTATAAAGTTTTATAGAAATAAAGTCAAAATATGATTTCAAATTAGTAATTGATTGATTTTGGCGACATTATCCGATATTAGGCTGATACTATCGCTTCACCCGCCTAATATTTATTACAATGACAACTAATCTCGATTACTTTGACACACCTAATTGGCCTATCTCCCAGTTCGAGATAGACCGTGAAACCATTTGAGCTTCGCATTTTCTCCTTCAATGGAAGCCCTTTTCTCATGGTTTCCTTTGAATTCATCTGGCTCTAGCATCTGTCAATGACCGAGTCTCATCATATTTTATCGATATCCGCCTCTATTTATGGTACGGCTCTCCATGATGTGGCTAAGTGCGGTTTTTCATGAAAAAAAGTACCTTGTCCATTTCACATGAATAAGATACTTTTACAATTTGATTATTATTTTCGATTTGCACATCAATACTTACCTTCAGTATTCTTTCTAAATATCCGCAATCCTCTAATTCTCTAGCATAAGCATGTTTTTTAAACTTGAAGAACGTTGAAATTCTTTAACAACATCTCTATCACTTTTATTAGCTACATCTATACACAGAAAAAGAATAGGACACTCACATATCCTATTCCCTTGCTACGTTATTCATTTGGAAATTTCGGTAGATAAATCATCGACTTAAATAAATCGCCATCTACTTGAACTAAGAACCGTCCGAGCTGGATGTGAATCAGGCTTTCAGCAATCGACAACCCTAATCCGCTACCTTGACTTGATCTAGATTCATCCCCTCGTTTAAAGCGTTCCATTAGTTCATCGACTGAAATATTTAATTCATATGCTGAAATATTTTTAAATGTCACGAGTATTTCATTCCCTAAAACTTCAACATCAATATAAACCCTTGATGCAGGTTGTGCGTATTTAAAAATATTCGAGAATAAGTTTTCGATGGAGCGCCATAGGAGTTTACCATCAGCCTTCACATACACCTTTTCTGTTGGGTGAGCTAACTTAAAATTTAATGACGACGCTTCAATTTTTTCATCCATCTCTCCTATTCCTTGCGTTAGTAATGATACGATGTCAATCCGTTCTAACTGAACAGGCATACTTCCGCTTGACGCTTTAGCCGCTTCAAATAAATCATCCGTTAAGATCTTAAGTCTTTTCGATTTTTGATCCAACACGTCTACATATTCTGCAATTATTTCAGGGTCGTTTTCTATTTTTAATAAATCGACATACGTAATGATTGACGTTAATGGCGTTCTGATATCATGCGAAACATTTGTAATGAGCTCTGTTTTTAAACGCTCGCTCTTGATCTCACTATCCACTGACTTTTTTAACCCATCGTTAATACTATTAATATTCGCTGCGAGTCGGCTAAACTCCCCTTTTCCGTCTACTTCAATTCGATGATGAATATCCCCATTCTTAATTTGCTCTACGCCCTCTTTAATGCGGTTAAATGACTTCACCTTTTTCATCGCAAACCAGGCAGCTAGACCAATGGTAACGGGAAACATGAAAAACGTTGCTGCAACTACTATTGGATAACCGATGACAAGCAGCACAGTTTTTACACCTATACTGCCACTATCAAATACATTTTTCACCGAAAGAAAAACCTTTTTGAGAATTTGATAGATGAGTGTATGCTGAAGTAATGATCTATTTTTGATATGCTTTACGAGCGATAAAATCATCAGTAAGGCAATGATAAAAATAGGTGCCGTGAGAAGCGTGTGCATATCGTGCAACACTTCAACAATCATCGCTATCCACATCGCTGTTAAAGAAACGACTATCACAATATTGAGATCATTATATAGTTTGTCAATGACATGAAAATGAATTTCTTTATCTTTAAATGACGTTCTTCCAATAACCATGATTAGATAAACAAAAGATAAAATAAATCCTGCTAGAAATACAATTAATTCATTAAGAAAACTTTTGGCAATCGCTTTGTCTTTTTCCCATCCCTGCATTTTTTGTTGTAAGAAAGATTCTTTAAACGCCACAAAAATGACGTCTTTTTGTGGATTCAACTTTTCAACATTGTGTGTAAAGTAATCGAGGTATTGACTTTCTTTCACTTCATTTGGATAAAGCTTTTGTTGATAATCCTCAAATAGCATATATGCACCAAATGATTCAAATTGCTCTTTCTTATTTAGTTCACTATTGGAGAATACATGTTCACCATCACTCGCATAATACACGCTTCCTTCATATGCTTCTAGTGTGCTGAGTAACCGATAAAATTCTCTTACCTGTTCTTTCATGCGTTCATCTTTTTTACGATTGATGTCATCTGCATATTCTTCTTTAAAGATGCGCTTATTGTCCGCTTCACTTAAGTCGTAATCATATCCGTTGTAATGAAATTCATTGAATAACTCGTTTTCAATTCCTCGTCTATCTTCTTTAGTCAGTGCCTTACCACCTAAAATATATTCTTCACTTTTATACTTTCCGATTAATTGCGTTAAAGAGGTAATAAGATCGTAACTTTCATCAGCAAATACTCGGCTCTCAAAATAATTATCTTGATTTATACTACTTAGATGAACCTCATTAAATTCCATGTTGATAATTGCCTTCGCTGCACCAGTTAAACAAACGATGGCAATCAGAAACACAACCACTTTCGTAATGAGTGCATGACTAATATTTCTCAACTTTATACCCAACTCCCCATACAACTTTTAAATACTTCGGCTCTTTCGGATTAATTTCAATTTTTTCTCGAATCTTTCGAATATGAACCGAAACCGTATTTTCTGGATTAATGGCCCTTTCATTCCATACCTTTTCATAAATCTCTTCAATCGTGAATACTCTCCCAGCATTTGCTGTGAGAAGCTTTAAAATTTTATACTGCACTGGTGTCAAATAGACCTCTTGTTTATCAACGGTAATGATTTTCTGTTCATCATCAATCATGAGCCCGCCCGTTTGAAGTACATAACTACTCGCCTCAAGACTCCCGAATGTCGTATACCTTCTTAGCTGCGATTTCACTCTAGCCACAAGTTCTAATGGATTAAACGGCTTGGCCATATAATCATCTGCTCCGATATTTAATCCAAGTATTTTATCATAATCCTCAGACTTGGCAGAAAGCATAATTACCGGAATCATATTATCTTGTCGAATCTTCATCGTCGCCGTAATCCCATCCATTTTCGGCATCATAATATCCATAATAATTAGGTGAATAACGTGATCTCGAATAAGATCGATTGCCTCTATCCCATTGTAAGCTTTGAATACTTGATAACCCTCATTTTCCAAATAAACGCTAATCGCTCTTACAATTTCTTTATCATCATCACAAATCAAAATGTTCAACTACATTCATTCCTCCATCTCTTTAGGCTCATGTGATCACCCCTATAGGATCTGTATAAGGATATGATACTATTTAAATCTTAACAAACACGCACACCAATTCTTAAGACTTTCTTAGTTTTTTTCCTAAGTAAATATAATTATGCCGAATAGACGATTCTGTGTTTCCTGATTCAAAATAAAATCTTAGAAAATTATATAACTTGAAGTACATGAAAAAATCCGTAAACGATTTGTAAAAGCCGATTTTCTGTTTGCTCAGAAAATCGGCTTTATTTTTGTATTCATATCTAATTTGAAAAATTTAAAGCAAAAATATCACTTACTTATGGTACGACTCCCTGCACCTGAAATTTAGTCTCCATAAACCGCTACTAATAAAAATACCTGGATCCGAAACGGTTTAGAGTCGTTTCAGATCCAGGTACCTATATTTTATTTAATAAGCGGTCCATCCTGCATCTGCCGTTATGACCGTACCATTGACGAAGCTCGAATCGTCTGAAGCTAGGAACAATGCCACCTTCGCAATCTCTTCAGATTTGCCCGTACGTGGATTAATGGCAAGTCCCGGTTGAATACGTCCCATCCCAAACGCATTGATGGATGTCATCGAAGCTCCGATGTTCGTTTCTACTCCCCCCGGTGCAATGGCATTACAACGAATGCCTTGCTTAGCGTACATAAAGCCCGTATTTTTTGTAAAGCCAACAACAGCATGCTTAGAAGCCGTGTATGCTGCACCCGCACGAGCACCGTATAATCCTCCTGCTGAAGCTATATTAATAATCACACCTTGCTCTTTCGCCAAAAAGATTGGCAATACTTTACGAGTTGAACGCATAACACTCGTCGTATTTATCGCAAAAATCCGATCCCATTTGTCATCTTCAATATCACCCGCGGCTTCAAAATTGTCCATGATACCCGCATTATTCACCAACACATCAACCGTGCCATACGTGCTGACAGCTGTGTCTATTAGATTTTGAATGTCCTCTTCTTTAGCAACATTCGCAACGACACCAATGGCTTCCCCACCATTTGATTTAATTTCTTCTACCACCGTATTAGCAGAATCACCGTTAATATCGGACACAACCACTTTTGCCCCTTCTTGCGCATAGAGCATAGCTATTGCTTTCCCCATGCCTGAACCAGCTCCTGTTACAACTGCTACTTTGTCTTGAAGTTTCATTTTATTCCCTCCTATTTTTAACTGAATGTGCTTACACAATTACGATAATGAACAGATGTTTAATATCTTTCAATTATAGTATAATCAATTCAAGCTACTTCATTCAATCAGCAAATCAACATCGACTTGTTGACTACTAGACAATCTATCCGAATTTTGTTCGTTTATTAAAAAAATGAGGGGGTTTACTAATGTCTACTACACCACCAAGCGTGGATAGAAGAATTCGAAAATCAAAAGTAGCACTAAAAAACGCGCTTTTAACCTTAATGCAATCAAAAGACTTCAAACATATTTCAATTACAGATATTGTCCAACTTGCCGATCTTAATCGGGGAACATTTTACAAACACTACCCAGACAAAGAAGAACTGTTGGAAGAAATAATCGATGAAGTCATGAAGGATTTAATCACATCATACCGTGCACCTTATGAAAGTCTGACTGTTTTCGAAGTCAGCAAGCTTACTGCTTCAGCCATTAAAATATTCGAACACGTGGCTACTAACGCCAATTTTTATACATTACTAGGAAAGTCAAATATATTAACAGGTCTACAAGCCCGTATTTGCAACGAATTATCACAACTTGTCCTTCAAGACATATCCAATAGAACCATACACACAAATATCAACATCAAGATGTTAGCCAATTACCAGGCATACGCAATTTGGGGGATGATTACTGTTTGGATAGACAGCGAATTCTTATATCCACCGGATTATATGGCCGAACAATTACTCGCAATTCTCCATCAAAACTCGTTCAATGATACGGAATCGCGAAGCTAAAATAATAAAGAAAAAGCGTACCTTGTGCTTCATGAACTTATTGAAAAGGTTTTGTTTAGTGATGTTTTCCAGGAGTATCATGTGCCGGTGGAGGGGTTTTATTGGCGATAGGATAAGGATAATAAACCATGTGGATAAAATCATTCAGACTTATAATTTATAAAGCAACATTGCCATAAAATCGGCAAGCATTCATCTCCCACCTACGCTTCGCGTTGAGGAAGGAGACTTCTGCCTTAGTCGATTAAAGTCCCTTCAACCCTCTATTTATAGAGTCAATAGCAAATTCCTGATAACGCTGCATCCGTCCCCACTTAACCATATGCTCGTACTCAGGGTGGTCGGGATCAGCAAGAATCTTGAGAAATTCTTCATAACCATACTCACCGCCTACATCTTCTGGTGGTGTATTCCCTTCACCTTCCAAGCAAACAGAATAGTTGGACTCATAGTTCTCTATAATGCTTTCTACTTCGATATCATGGTTCCAGTCATCACCAAAATCATAATTGTATGTCAGCTTCTCGTATGCAGGAATATATTCCGATAGCTTCACGTCTTTTTCAAGCTTCATGTTTACTTGCCCTGGATAATCAAAAGCCTCTTCGGTGCAAACAAGATTGATGATTGGTTTTTGGATTTTTTCATTATGCCCTTCAGTGATGTGATTCCCCGTATTGTCCGCCTTACCATAAACAAAAAAGTCATGAAGATGGTAATCTTGCCATCCAAAGGCCGTCTGTATAATTTGGTGTAATTGGTTAAATGTTTTATTTACAGGGACCACAAGTCGCCGCCATACTTGACGATTTTCGAACCTAAGTGTAACTTTCAGGACTGCGGCTTTCGCTTCAAAAGTTGATTGGCCAGCAAAAAGGTTGAGATCCTTATACATCTCTTCATGCGGAAGAAAATAACTGTTCTTTCCGTCTCCGACTAACATGCGGCTAATATTGATACCCATGTCCGGCTGGAAAATAGAATCTACATTCCATAACTCATCAAAAAAGTATACATTATCACAAGCCTTATTCATCCTTGCCACAGAAGTCCGATCCTTTGTCTTCGTCATGGAAACTTCACCAGTTTGAAGTAAATACTGGTCAATCACCTTGTCCGATATCCCTTCTGCGTGAAATGTTTCGCGGATTCCTTGCAAAGCAATCTCGTTGAACCTTTTAAAGTCTTTTGCTTTCAGTCCGTACAACACAACGGCATAACGATTATGATCATTCACTAACACAACCGCTTTCCTACGATTAACCGTGATTAAATTTGCATGCCAAGAGAAAAGTGGATTGTCCTCGGTAACTGATTCAGGTTCGACTTTGAGTTCAACTAAAAGTTTCTTTGTACAACGGATATGCATAATTGACAACTCCTTTGAATGAGGGGTACCTGAAATTTAGTAGTAGTAGTAGTATTTTTCTCAAATAAGAGACCTCACCTACTTATGATAAGGCTACCATAGCGCATCAAAATGAGGTTATTGTCTTGTCTACTCCAACAATTCTTCTTCAAGTAGCGTAAACCCTTCAATTATCGTGTCTTCTTCCACCTCAATCAATATGCAACGTTTTCCATTAACAGTGACCTGCCTCACATATCTCAAGTCTTGCGGGCTGATAGCAACATTTGCTACTTTCGTTTCAATCTTGATGGACTTGGATGCGTAACTTGGAAGGATGTGGCTTGCCTTCATTTCATATGTTTTGTCTTCGATTACTTTCTGAAATGCCCTTTCCACTTTTTCCGTGCTCACATCTTTCACTCCACTTGCCTTCAGCACACGCTCCACTTCTTTAGTATCCAAAGTAGAAAGGCTTTCATCTTCTTCCTCGTTTTCCACAAGCAACATACTGTTTAATTCATCATATACACTGGCAAGGGTTTTTGTATTCATCTCATTACCAGCCACTTCTTTTACGATTTCTTCAAAGACGGCTTTATCATCCTCTGCAGTCATAATCTCTTCGCCGTCTAGCACATTCTCGATGAAGTGGTAATCTGGCTTATTCGCTTTGCCAGCAGCATACAAAATGTGATTGACGTCTGCCGCATTGTCAGTAAAGCAAGGGAACACAAATCCACCAATTGGAGAAGTTAAATTGATAATCGGATCAAGCATGTCGCGAGACTTAAATTCCTTCTCATTGAAATCAAATATAAGTGACCGTTTCGGCAGTTCAGTCTGATTCATGCTGCAGAGAATGAATGGGTTCTTGTACACTTCATCCTGCTTTGCGACTTCCTCTTCATCATGATTCCTTTTCGTCGGTTTATAATAATTACCGCGAATAAAAGTCACTACGACGTCCTTTTCATATTGAGCGTCTTGCACCATCTTTCGGGCGATGCTTTCCATATTCGTTTTCCACTCTTCTACTTCATTCGTATGGAGACCCTCATATAAAAGCCGTTGCGTATGGTCCGTTTGCTCCTCCGCTTGCTCTTGAAACTTCACCTCAAATAACTTTAAACCCAGTTTTCCACCTAACACTTTTTTAAAGTTAGTCAGAAACAACTCTTGTTGCTCTCTGTCCAATAGGGCAAATGGCTGGCTTTCCTCATGATAGAAATCACTGCTCTCCTGCTTAATATACACTTTGTAAATGTCAGTGATTTTCAGTAAATCCGTATCCAACTTAAATTGCTTGCGAATCGCTGCAATGTCCTTCTTATTCATCTCTATTTCAACTCCCCAACTAGTATAATCTGTCATGTCGAATGTAAAACTCACATTATAAACTTAAAAAGAGCGTCAATGCTTTGATTCAGCATTTGACACTCCCTTATTATAGCAATGTTTTTGATGATGGTAGAACCACAATCAACTTCGAATGATACGGCGACGTCTTCCACATGATTAAGAGATTAAAATCGGGGTATAACAAGGACATGCTTCACTTATACAACTAGACAAAATTTTGGAGGAGATTATAATGGCTTTGAAACTCACAGGAGAAAAGAAATGGTTGAAACTTGGTGCAGCAACAATCCTGTCTGTCGGGATGCTTGCAGCGTGCGGCGACGGTGAAGACGACGTCGACGTGGATGTTAATAACCCTGTAGAAGATGTTGATCCTAATGACGGTACAGATACAAATGTGGATGTAGATACTGACGATGGTACAGATGCGGATGTGGATGTAGACACTGACGAGGGCACAGATACCGATGCAGATACGGATGCGGATGTGGACGTAGATACTGACGAAGGTACGGATACTGATGCCGGCACAGATGGTTAATAGCAAAACCACTAAGCGCTGAGCTTATAAAAGGACTGAATGGCCAATGTGCCATTCAGTCCTTTTTTCTATTCAGAATATAATTTTCAAATGAACATCACTACGATTGTAGAACGCTCAACAATCATGGCAGACTTTAATCCAATTTAGTAAAAAACGATTTACATCCAGATCTCACTATTTTGACTGAATAGATGAGTCCAGGCAAACAAGTTTAAATTTGCTTGCGCTCTTCTGATAAAATCACAAAAACTTTTTTCACAACATTGTCCCCTAAATCTCAATTCCCTTCTATATAAAGAATAAAGGGGATATTCTTTATGACAACTTACCTAACGGAATACGCACACTTCACAAACAAACACGATTTAGACGCAGCAACAAGGCAACACGTACTCACGAACTGGAACGACATGAATCAAACAGAGCGGGCTGTTCTTGATATGATCCGTCGCTACTCCGTTAAATACGGCGCCGCCCACTTGAAACACGAAACAATCGAAAAGGCCATCAAGAAATCCAACGCAACCGTTCGACGCGCCATCCGCAAATTAGAAAAGCTCGAAATCATCGAACGCATTCACTATATCCGCCCCGTTATGAGCGGTCTAGGCGCTAATATTTATGTCATTAAACCTACTAATGACCAGTCGAAATTGAACACCCCGAATGATGACGAAAAGCCTTCTAGCAGTAAGGTTGAACCCACTAATCTACAAACCGAAGCTTCTCTTTCTAAAGCGATAAAACCTAAAGACCTTAAAAGAACGTCTCCTACGGAAATTGTGCCTACTACACTTTTTGGCAAGATGAAATCTCTTCTTTCTTCAACAATCGGAGAAAGTAAATTAGCACGTAATTTTTACGGCGTCTATCGGAAACAGTCCCTACAAATGCTGAAATTCAGTATTCACGAAGACAAAGGAGAACTGTTCGAGCAATTAGCCATGCATGCCCTTCGTATTGCGGTTCAAACAACCAAACAGAAAAAAGTCCGGAATCTGCCCGGCTATTATTCAGGCGTCTTGCGCGAACTCATCGGCAAGGCCTTATTCAGCGAGGCTTTCATGGATTATGACGTGCCAGTTGAGGGGTTTTTCTGCCGGTAGTTGTAAATCGATTGGAAAAATAATTGGGATTACTTATTTCCCCATGTTTTCACTTAGGTTTATGCATTGTTGTGTTGAGGGTAACGTTCTCGTAGTCTAATAAACATAAAAGCGCACTCCGAGAAGTGCGCTCAATGCAATTCCTTATTTGAAGTAGCAGCATACAGCTACTCTTTCAGACGTTCTTGTTCTTCTAAATGCTTGCGGAGCTGGATTAAATAATCGGGTGCATCCATCGGGTCAGTGACAATCATTTCAATCATGCACAGCTGGCTCGTTTGCGCTTGTTCCGCTGCGGAAATCGCCTCATCCAACTCTTGGTTTGTTCGTACTTCAACCGTGAATGCCTTTCCGCCAAAGGCATCAGCCAGCTGCGTATAATTCCAGTTTGGAATCTCGTTGTACTGCTGGTTAGACGTCTTGATATTTAAGTATTTTCAATTGTGTAGCCGCTGTTATTGAGGATGAACAGAATGGGTCGGCAGCCATTATCCAGCATCGTACTGATTTCTTGAACCGTCACCTGCAGCGAACCTTCCCCAGTAAACAGCAGCACACGTCTGTCCGGTTCCGCGATGCATGCCCCGAATGCAGCTGGTGTTGCATAACCGATGCTCTGCCAACCTTGCTGGCTAATATATTCGGCTCCTGCCGGCAGTCGCACTTGTGACATCCCATACCCAAAGGTTCCAGTCTCAACCACAACAATGTCTTTTTCCTTCAACATCCGCTGGAAGCGTGGATAATAAGATGCTGCTCGAATTGGCTGCTCCGGATCACCAGATAGTTCATCATAAGGGAAGGAAACTTGAGGTAAAGCCCCGCTTCGGGTCCACCCGCACGTGTTCAAGGCAGCGACAAGATCTGCCGCCATCACCTGCTCGTACATGGATTCCCCGACCCGTACAAACTCAGGCTGAATGTCGATGAGGCGAAGCCGATGAAGCATTGCCGTTTCCTTCGCAGAATTCGTGTCGTTCCAAATCATACCAATCGCAATCACATAGTCCGCGCTTTCAACGATTGTTCTGACCTGTTCACTTCCTAATGCTCCGCCATACACGCCGATATAATTCGGGTGCTGTTCGTCTAAGCTACTCTTGCCCATCATAAGCGAAGCAGCCGGTACGTTTAAATCCGACGACAGCTGGTGAACGGAATCTCTAAGTCCATAGCGGAGCGACAGCATATCCGATAAAAGAACTACATTGTTCGTACCGTTTAACAATCTCGTTATATGCTGAATCGCAGCCTGAAGCGCTGGTTTATATGTCGTGACTTTAGTGACTTCCGGAACACCTCGCTGTACGATGGGCTTCGTGACCAAATCCATAGCTACCATCAAATAGACCGGCTTGCGTTTTTGTTTAGCTATGCGGATTGCTGCTGAAATCTCCTGTTCGGCATTTTCCGGCGTCACGATTGCTGTATAGGCGCACAGATGCGTAGACACTTGCCGGAATACGTCAAAATCGCCGTCCTGTAGGGAATGGTGCGCTAATTTATGCGCCTGCTGATCCATTGTTTTGGGAGCTCCGACGATATGTATGAGTGGCACATATTCACTGTTCGCACCCGCGATAGGATTGCAGGCACTCATCTCGCCAACACCAAAAGTTGTAATGAACGCTGACAAGCCATGAAGTCGTCCGTAGCCATCAGTTGCATATCCCGCCCCTAGCTCGTTGCGTGCATTTATGAAACAAATTCCATCATATTGCTCCAACGTATCCAGAAGGGTGAAATTATAATCGCCTGGAACGCCAAAAACTTCGGTAATACCCTCCGCTTTTAGACTGTCGAAAAGATATTGCCCGAGTGTGGGCGGGTGTGTTGGTATCGGCTGTTGCATTTTATCCATTTTAGTCTATTCCTCCTTTGCGTTTTTCAAAGGTTAGCTGTTTCCGAAACAATGGAGCGTTTCGGTAGCTACTCTATTATCTGAATTACCCCATCTCCCCCTACTTACTCCTAATTATTCGCCAGGTATTTCCGTTCATACGAAAGAAACACTACAGCAAGTCACTGTAGTGTTTCTTTCGTAATTTATCCCATGCTGTTTTTCATCCTATTTGAAGGGAAACACTAAACTAGGTACGTAAAACGAGGACTGTTTCTCCCCAAAAGCTTTACGAAACCTGTGGGGGTGATTGCCTCATTTTAATGATCTTTCACAATCCCATTGGCTTCGTTTAATTGCCCCTTTATCACATCTAGCTGTTCTTTGTTTTGCTGGACTGAATTTGCTGGCTCATCCTGCTGTTCTGCATGTAAGCGTGCCTTGTCAGCCCGTGCTATCGAATTGAAAGCATGCTCAACTGCAATCTCTTCTGGGTGCGTCATGGCTTGCTTCACTGCACGATCCGCCTTTTGAACAGAGTTGCTTAAAAATGTGTTTGGATTATCCTTCTTCCAACTTGTATCAGAACGCTTAGCCATTTATACCTCTTCCCTTCCTACAAATAAAATAAGTTACAGCGCACTTAGTATTGTGAAATATTCTAAAAGTATGCACGGCAGAGGCTATATCAATATAAAAGTAAGGAATTTATTTATCCTAAAAACAATGCATGCATGCCTTCCTCCGTCTCGCTAATACTACCTTCGAATAGGAGGGTACTAAATGGATGAAATCACTTATTCAGAAGCCGTATTACAGGAATACAAAGTTGGAATGGGCAGTTTCTCAGAAAAATTGCCGGAGGTGGCTAGGGCGTTTCATGCATTCACTGAGTCGTGTTTCGAAGACGGCAAATTGAATCTGAAAGACAAACAGCTAATCGCTCTCGCCATTAGCGTGCACGCAAATAACGAATATTGCATCCTCTATCACACAAAGGGTTGCCTGGATGCGGGTGGCACTGAGGAAGAAATGATGGAGGCAATTGGGGTGGCTGCGGCTCTAGGCGGCGGTTCCGCAATGAGCCAAGGTGTAACCATTTGGCAGGATGCACTCGAAGACTTTATAGGAATAGTTCAATAACATGGAACAGCCACCTGAATCAGGTGGCTGTTTTCTTGTTGCACTCAATCTATATCATCCATATTTCATACAAATCCCCGTAAAGCCCCGGTTTACCTGGGCCCTTATGCTTTTTTGGTGGCTCAAGTAAAATACTCCAACTTCGCATTCGGAAAGTACTTTTCCATGTAGCCGTATAAATATGATTTGATTTCATCCTCTTCGTCCTTTTGGTAAATATACTTACCGATTCCATACTTGCCCCACTTGTAGCGCCTTTTATCTTCATCTAACTCCAATTTTGTCTTCGGGTAGTTCTTTTCAATTACTTTTTTCGCAGGCTTCGTAAATCGGTGTTGAATGAATTCAAAAGTAATATCCTCTCTTGCATCTTGCGGCAATTCCTCGTCAAGTCGCTCAAACAAGTAGCGGTAGCCTTCCTCCCAGCCCTCATGAAGGTAAATGGGAGCAACTATAAAGCCTAGTGGGTAACCAGCTCTCGCGACTTTCCCTGCAGCCTCGATTCTTTTATCCAGAGGAGAAGTGCCGGGCTCGAAGTTCTTGATAACATAATCAGCGTTTACGCTAAATCTGAATCGCGTGTTGCCATTATGCTTAGCATCCAATAGATGGTCTACAAAATGGAATTTCGTCACAAAACGCAGCCTACCTAATTCTGTTTGACCAATATGTTCAATTGCTCTTTTTAATGAATGTGTCAAATGATCAATTCCTACAATATCGGATGTACACGCAGCTTCGAATCGGGTAATTTCAGGCGCACGTTCTTCGATGTAGCGATCAGCCGCTTCTAAAATCTCCTCCACGTTAACGTAAGTTCGAATATAGGGTTTGCTGCCCATCGTCGTTTGCAAATAACAATAATGACAATGCCCCATACACCCTGTCGCAAGCGGGATTGCATATTCGGCTGATGGTTTCGACGTCTCAAATTTCAACGTTTTCCGAACGCCTACGACCAAGGTAGATTTCGCGATACGGTATTTTTGAGCGTCCGTATCACCCGGCAAGTCCCGAATCTGATTATGTGAGGTCGTAAAGCGCGTTTCAATCCCCATTTTCTCGAACTTTTCCTTTAATTCTTTTCCAAGCGGATATTCAAGTGCATTAGGCTCAAAATAGACAAGCTGTGGTGTGAAGGGTTTATTCATACTGCGAACTACCTAATCCATAATTAATATCCATTTAATCACCTTTCTCCTTTTATATAGCTTGTCTTAAAAGTGAGAAATTATGAAAATGGAATTAATTTCAAAAAGGTACCCGATACTAATACAATTCGGAATTGCATCTGAACCAGGCACCTTAAATTACAGTGAATGAAGGTAATTCACCAATTGCAAGAAGCGTCAAAGAAATCGAGGAATACTGAATAAATCTCTTTTATTATTTTACCAATAATCTATTTGCTAGCTGGCGGTCTTCTTTATCTTTTGTCGTAATTGCAATATTTTTAATGCTTTTCTGCAAAGCAGGCTGTTGGGAAATCGATGGAGACCACCTTTCTAGCACACTGAGTGCATGGTATTGCAAACTCCCATTATCTGATGCAAGAGCAGCTTGAATCAGTGGTAATCCCACTCCTTCATACCCATACAAATCTTGAACAATGCATTGCAGACAATGTTGTTCTTCATTTGACAGACTTGATAACGATAAATGCGTTTCTGCAAATATGCAGATGTCTTCGATATACTTATGATTTTTTGTATCCATAACCACTACATATAGTTCACTGTTTTCGGGATCTTTCTCTAGCATATCAAACAAATTCTGTGTAACGTCTACTTGATAAAAGAGAGCGATTTTAAGTGCTTTCATATTGTTTTCTTGCTGTAGTGCTTCCAATACAAGCTGTGACCATTTAGGTTCATTTATAATAGGTTGAATCGCTTGCTGAATGGAAGCGTACTCTTGTTGTTTCCACTGATCGTTAAAACGTTCTTCCCAAACTTCACTATCGGCATTTAAAAATTCACTTATTTTCATTAACGGATAAAAATCCTCAAGTGTTTTACAGTGAGTACGTGCATGGTAAACGAAGCGTGAAAGAACCGCGCTTGCATATGGATAATCTTCGATACTTTCTGGAGCACGCTCATTAAGAAGGGCTTGGATGATAAGACCTGCTCCATCATATAGCTCTTTCGAAATCGTTTCTTCATATAGAGCTACGTCAAGCTCTCCTTTTACGGCACAACTATAGGCTAAATACTCATCCATAATTTTATTTCTGCAGCCCTTTGTCAGTAACCATTGTTTTATTTCTGGCGTTGTTGCTTCCAGTTGGCCAACAGCCGCAATCTTCCCCCAACCATGAACGGATTGAGCAAGTTGCCAAACTTGGTTGTTTGCCCGCATTGTACCATTCTTCAATGCAAATAGGACATAGGGTGTAAACTCTTCATGCATACCCAATGTGAATAATAGCTCTTTATATTTTTCACAATCCGTACATCCAAGTACAGTGATTGAAAATTTTACAACCTCCCTATGTGCTGCATGCTCTAGAAGCCATAATGCCTCTTGTTGTACACGGGATTCGTCAAATTGGGCTTGCTTGAATCGTTCAATGAATTCATCACTGTAGTTGGCCATATTGTCAAAAGTGATTTTTTCATATGTACCTTTTCGTGTTTTGATAGAAGGATGATTTAGCTGCTCTTCAAAGAGCTTCAGTATTTTTTTCACGTAAAATGGTGTAGGTATATCATCTGCAACATTATCGAACATACCTGAAGCCATTCGTGGATGATTTTCATCATACAAATATTCTTCATCTGGTAAATGATCATCTACTATTTTGTTGTGCGTTTGAATTTGTTGTTGAATAAAGGCCACAATTTTTTCTTTATTATCCCACGGAAGAAAATCTAACTTCAGGGAGTCGTCTAAAACCGTTTCATTATCTATTTTCACAATACAATTAAGTTTTACATAACCACCGAGTTTAACGGAAATGACATGCTTTCTGCCATCTTGCAGATCAAGTATGCCTGATAACTTGGAATACGGGATAATATGAGAAAGTAAAGATTTTCGTTTATTTCGATCAACTGTTACACCATCAATGATAAGTAACTCTTCTTTCATCTGGTTTATAACTTCAATCCGATGCCCTTTGTAATCCATCTCCCAGGTTTTATGTACTTCTTTTTCTACGTCTTTCTTTATGTTACGCATCTCACGTTTAAAATCGTCTTTAAAGCCCATAAAGTCCTCCTTGAAATAGGAATGGAATACAGTATAATTTGTACTCGTTTCCGATTCCTTTTTGCAATTCTATATTTATAAAGTTATGAAAAGTACTAACGTAATCGCGAATTGTATCAGAACCAGGCACCTGAAATTTAATACTATTACATGCAGTTTCCAGATGAATTGACTCCCTCGGCAGATTCATAGTCAACATGTGATTACTTTGAAAAGACTCTCCATAATGGTACAAAGTGAGGTTATTTCAATGTAATAAGTAGTTCCTTCATAATTAATAACATCACTCATTTTATAATTCCTATAAAATGTTTCAAAATCCTAGCCGTTAAACCCCAAATTGTATAGTTTTCATAATCAAAAAACCATTCTTCCATTGAACGAGCTCTCCATTGATACTGCGTACCATTCATTATTTTTTCATAGGGAAAGCTTGGCAAAGGCACTGGTTCAACGGATACTACATGCATATAAGGCTCATAATTCAATAGCCATTTAACGGGTATTGTAAATACCTCTTCAACTTCTTCTTTGTTATACGAATGAATAATTTGATTGTAATCAATGGTTGCTACAAATGGATAGATAACAAATGAAGAGGAAGCAATATAAGGACTTAATGTCCCTACGATCGTAACCGTTTTTGGGTCGACCCCTAATTCTTCATGCGTTTCTCGTAAAGCGGCAGCCATTGGGGATGGGTCTGTGGAGTCGATTCGACCACCAGGAAAACTAATATCACCGGGCTGTTTTCTCATAGTGAATGAACGTACTTCGAAAAGGATATGCCATTCTTCATCCACTTGAACAAGTGGTATTAAAACCGCTGAACGAAGAGCTGTTTCCTCCCCTATAAACAGGGACTGATTTTCATTTAACTGGTTTTTTAGTTGATCTAAGAACATGAAATCCCCCTCACCTTAATGTTTTATATTCTTTTTATCGTATCACGTAAAGATTGACGATTAAAGAATCTCAAGATGCTATTTTTCATAATTAATCGACTAGAAGTAGTACTTACACTTTTTTATTCCCTTTTGAAATCGAACTAATAATTACCCACAAAAATAACAGCCTGATTTAATAATTACTCAGACTGTTTCATTATTATGACACAAACCTCACTTTTGGTACGGCTCCCCGTAACGAATGTAAGTGCAGTTTCATTTTGCTTATAAATTTTGTATATCCAACAGGTACAGAAAAATTGATACTTATTGAGCTGTATAACCACCGTCAACAGTTAAGCTATTTCCAGTCATGAATGAAGAATCATCACTTGCCATGAATAATACCGCTTTAGCCATTTCTTCTGCTTGTCCTAGACGTTTCATCGGAGTCATTGAAGCTAATGTTTGTTTACTCTCTTCTGGAATAATTGGTGTGTCGATGAAGCCTGGGCATAGTGAGTTAACGCGAATGTTTTGTTCTGCATATTCAAGAGCAAGTGAGCGTGTTAAGTTAATTACGCCTCCTTTTGCTGCATTGTAAGCCGCAGAACCAGGTGAACCAACCCAACCATACATAGAAGCCGTATTTACGATTGTCCCACCGCCCGCCTTTAACATTTCACGGATTGCTTCACGCGCTACTAAGAATACGCCATCTAAATCCACATTGACTGTGTTGCGCCATTCAGAGTACTCTAATTCATGAGTTGGGTGAACGCGACCAATACCTGCATTATTGAACACAACATCTACTTTGCCAAAAGCTTCAATTGTTTGTTTAAAGATATTCGCTACATCTTCTTCACTTGTAATATTCGCTTTAATAAATAATGCTTCGGCGTTAAGCGCTTTCAATTCTGCTTCAAAAGCTTTTCCTTTTTCTTCATTTAAATCTACAAGAACTACTTTAGCACCTTCTGAAACAAATAACTTTGCGGTTGCGGCTCCAATACCAGAAGCTCCTCCAGTGATGACAGCTACTTTATTTTGTAGTTTACCCATTTTACATTCCCCCTGTATAATTATAAGATAGCGCTAGCATATTTTAGTTAGTATGGATAGACCCAATAAAAATATGTGCTAATTTGTTCACAATTTAATTTTAACATTTGGGTCAGTTCCAACAATCATTAAATTCTTATAAAATGTATAATTAATAGACACTTTATATATCTTTGTCTCTTAACATGGAGGGATTTTTTATGGAAAATAATAAAACCATATCATCTAAACGACAAAATCGGACAAAAGAACATTTTAAGCTAGCACTTATTGAACTTATAAAAAGAAATGGTTATCATTCTGTTTCGGTGAAAGATATTGTAAATCAAGCCTCATATAATCGCAGTACGTTTTATGTGCATTATCAAGATAAAATTCAATTGGCAGAAGACTTACTTGAATCGATGCTGAAAGGCTTAGAAAATTCAGTAGGAAAGCCATATATACCTGGTCAAAAATTTTATACAACAAAGCTAAATACACCATCTTTTAATATCATTTCTTACATATATGAAAACCGGAATTTTTTTCTGATCAAATATGATGAGCCTTTACCAGGATTGCATACAAGATTTCCTCAAACAATTTTAAAAATTTATCAAGAACAATTCAATTTCCAAACAATTAACAATATCCCTGTAAACATGGATTATTTTAAACGTTATACTGCCTTTGGATTTTACGGACTTATTCTGAATTGGATTAACAGTGACTTCAAAGAATCTCAAGAAGAATTTATCGAAGAAGTTATTGCGTTAACGAAAACTCACATATATTCAATTGAATACATTGGGGAATAATCGAACCACTATCCTATCAACTTCTTTAAAATATCACGCTTGAATTTTAGTATTTACCCCAATGATTTACACCGATGCGAATACAAGTCGATACCAAATAAACATGTTACAATCAATGCATGAAAAACAGTTGGAGTGACGAAAATGAGTAAACGAGAACAACAAAAACAGCAACGTCGTCAAAACATCATCCTAATTGCAAAGGATTTATTTTTGGAAGAAGGTGTGCAAACTATACAAATGCAAGATGTTGCGACTACTGCTGGCATTGGGATTGCAACGTTATTCCGCTATTTCCCTAAAAAAGAGTATTTAATGATTGCGGCGACGAATGCGATTACAGATGAAATGGCCACGGATATTGGGCAGATTGTCGAGCAGCCGGTGACGGCATATGAAAAAACCGAGCAAATTTTGGAGTATTATATAGGCATAACGAAGGATCTACAACTGCGTTTAGCAAAATACTTCGAGTCCTTTAATTTATATGAAAAAATAGCAGAAGAATCGCCTGAAGACTATGCTGAATTCTTAGCTGTACGGAGCAAATTAGCTCGTATTTTATTAACAGTAAGTGAACAGGGCAAGCGAGACGGTTCGTTAAGATCGGATGTTGATTTGGATCTATTTATCATGACAATGGTACAAAATTTCAGCTTATTCACTTATAAATCAAGCCTAACAAAGCATGATACCAATCTTTCGACATTGCTTACTTCGGACAAGCAGCTGGCGATGATGAAGGATGTATTTTTACGCTATATTCAGCCATAAAATTAGGGCCATATGAATTGACATTCGCATGAGAAAGCTGTTTACTAGTAAGTATAAAAGTGATAGTCGACTATCACCTTTTGCGAATCTATTCTAGGAGGAATTTTATATGAGTCGGTTATCAGGTAAAGTAGCGATTATTACAGGAGCAGCACAAGGTATGGGTGCATCACATGCAAAATTATTCATTGAGCACGGTGCAAAGGTTGTTTTAACAGATTTAAATGAGGAAAAAGGAAATGCATTTGCAGCTGAATTAGGTGAAAATGCACTTTTCATTAAACAAAATGTAGCATCTGAAGAAGATTGGGCGACAGTTATTGCGAAAACAGAAGAAGCTTTCGGTCCAGTAAACGTATTAGTAAATAACGCCGGTATTACAATGGCGAAAAATATGCTTGATATTACAGTAGAAGAATACCGTCGTATCGTGGACATTAACCAAGTGTCAGTATTCTTGGGTATGAAGACTGTAGCAGCTTCAATGATAAAAGCTGGCGGTGGTTCAATCGTCAATATTTCTTCTATGAACGGCTTGGTTGCTGGCGCTGTAGGTTACACTGATACAAAATTTGCAGTACGTGGTATGACGAAAGCAGCTGCCATTAACTTAGCGCCAATGGGTATTCGTGTAAACTCTGTACACCCAGGCGTAATCGCTACACCAATGGTGGTTCAAGAAGATACAAAAGCAGCTGTAGAAGCATTCTCTAAACATATTCCATTAAAACGCGTAGCACAACCAGAAGAAGTATCAAATATGGTACTATTCTTAGCTTCTGATGAGTCTAGCTACTCAACAGGTTCAGAATTCGTTATCGATGGTGGATTAACTGCACAATAATAGTAGTACATGAAAAATCCATATAAGGTTTGTAAAGGTCGATTTTCTATTAACGTAGAAAATTGACCTTTGTTTTTCCGTTAATAAATAACCTCATTTACTTATGATACGGTTCCCCGAGTGCACCTACATTACTTACGTTTATTTTAACTTTCTTTATAGCCTTCAATTTTATCTTGAATCCATCTTTTATGCCCCAAAAGTTTAATTCCAGTTATCGCTTATTCAATATGGAAGTCACAGACAGGTTAGTTGCATACGTTTTATTTGTAATGAGGAATGTTTAGCATTTTGTCTAATTCATACTATAACAACAATAATATCGCTAAAGTTAATAAATATTTATTGATAAACAATAAATGATGAGTTAAAATGAAACATACAATATATATGTGAATTGCTTTTCATGAAACCAGAAAATGATTTATCGATATGTGGTGTATTCAATGGCTAACGTTCCTATATTGAAAAATGGAAAGGCAAAACCCATTCGATTGTCAACTCTAGAGGTGATTCGTAAGGCTTTAGAATGTCACCTGGAGATATTTCAGAATACAAAAGTGACGAAGATATTTAAGTTTGGTTATACGCATTATGGAGGAAAGTAGGACCTAGTCTGACAATTATTAGAGGAGGTATAACCGTGGAAATCGACAATTCGATTAGTAAAAATATTGCTAACCCCAATGAGCTGGAGAGAATGTTTAGAGAAGACCCCAAAGCTTTTAAAAAGTCATTCTCACACGCTTGGGAACAAAACCCTGATTCGCCGGTTCTTGCTACTTGGTATGAAAGATTGAATTTCAAGGAGGCGGCACATACAGAAAAAACTTCCTTGCTTCAGAAAGGTTTCTTGTTCATGGGCATTTTAGCCATTCTGGCGGGGATAAGCACCAGGATCATTTTCCATTTTGTCGAACAGGAAGCAATTGCCCCAATTAACCTTGCTTTTGGGATTCTTCCCTTCATTGCAGCTTATTTTGTATACAAAAATAACCCCCCAAAAAAGGTTCTTTACACCCTTGCATTGATGTTCCTACTCTCTGGGTTGTATCTTAATATGCTGCCATCAAATCATAATGACAGTATTATCCTTGCTTATTTACACCTTCCCATATTCTTATGGGGATTGATTGGGCTTGCATTTATAGGAAATGAATATGGTATAGGGAGTACAAGATTAGCCTATCTTAAATTTAATTTGGAATTTTGCATACTCTACGCCAGCATGGCAATTAGCGGAATGTTGCTAGCAGCATTAACCATGCAGTTATTTAGTTTTGTCGGTTTGGATATAGAAGACTTCTATTTTAGAAATATCGTTTTATTCGGTGCTGCCGCTCTCGCTATTGTGGCTACATACCTGGTATCGATGAATCTTAAACTTGCTAAGAATATTACACCTTATATCGCTAAAATTTTTAGTCCTCTTGTTCTGGCCACATTGTTGGTCTATCTTATAACGGTTATTTGGGTCGGAAAAAATCCATTCTTGGATCGCAATTTCCTGCTAGTCTTCAACGGAATACTCTTTAGTGTATTGGCCGTTACCATATTTTCCATTACCGAAAGCGGTACAGACAAGAAAAAGACCATTTCTGATTATATAAGCTTCGCCCTAATTATTCTTGCTCTTATCATTGACAGTGTGGCTTTGTCAGCCATAGTGTTCAGACTTTCTTCTTATGGAATTACACCCAACAGAATTGCTGTTTTAGGCGTAAACATACTTATCTGGGGAAATCTAATCTGGATCATGGTCTCCTATATGCGTTTTCTACAAAACAAAACCGGGCCTTCAACCATCCAAGATGCGGTTACTAAGTATTTGCCGGTCTACGTACTTTGGGCCGCTTTCGTTACATTTACTTTTCCTTTAATTTTTAATTAGAAAGGCTTTACTATTGTAACGAATGCTGTTCTTCCTTATAAATGCCAAAAATGAGCAAGGTTCTATTCATAACTTGTTCATTTTCGGCTTTTTATTTTTCTGAAAAAACCGCATTTACTTCTGGTACGGTTCACCGTGATGTAACTACGTGAAGTTTTTGTATAAAAATTAGTTAAGTTCACTTAGCTTTATTAATAAGCTCTATATATTGCGAATCTCCGTATCCTATTGTAGGAAAAAGATCAAATAACCTATTAACTAATTCCGCTGTTGAAAGATCTTTATTTTTGGAAATATATTTTACTACTTCATTATTTTCTTTTAACATATCTAAAAATATATCTATTGCCTGATACATTACTGGGAGTAATTCAATCGATGGCTTTCTATGGTTTATCAATACTTCTTTGTATACAGATTCATAATCTCCTAATTGAAGCTCAGTTTGGCTGACTTTAAATTCATCCTCTCTAAAGCTATTTAAGAATACTTTTCCTTTGTATCCGGACTGTTCAAAGTAAGTAAGAATTGTAAGAAGATTCATCTGACAAAACATGTCTTCACCAAACCATAGAACGATATATTTATACTCCTCCTTAAAAATAGTATTGAAGGGATAAATAACCTTCCTGATGTAGTTTTCTACTGACACATGATGTCCTAATGCTCTTGTTTGAATAAACTCGTCGTCAAAAACTTGTGCCGTCGTCGCATGTACACACATCGCCTCATTGAATGGTACATAATCAGAATCCCCCATCAGTTTTTCTGCTTTAAACTCTTCATACATAACTTGACCATTCAATACGTTAAGTACGTCTTTGTCAAACAGTTCTCTCTTCACATTTTGTAACTGTTCAACCTCATTTTTTCTAGACATATACACGCTATCCTCATCCTCGCTTTGATCGAGAGTAAGTTTAACAAATGACTGTACAGGCAACTTATTTAGTTGAAATTCTCTTGGAGTTACACCAAAAACCTTTTTAAAGGCTCTACTATAAGCCTCTTGAGATGAATAGCCATATTCAAAAACTATTTCAATTATCTTCTGATTGCTCGACAAATCTGCTGTAGATAAATATAGCCTTCTTAAAAGAACATAGCGCCTAATACTGATCCCTGTTACCTGATGAAATTTAAAAGAACAGTAATAAGGGGAATAACCCATGTAATTAGCCAATTCATCTAGTGAAAACTCTTTGTTTAAATGTTCTTCAACCCAATCTATCATAAGCTGTATATACTCATTCATTTGTCTCACTCCTGAATAAAATTATAAGTGATATCCTTTTCTTTCTTATGATAGTTCTTGTGATGTGAAAATTACTTTTCCATGTAAGCGGAAAATATTATTCAGTATTACTCTTTAATTCTTATTCTAAATATTAAATAGGAGAAATATCATGTATTAACACTAGTAAAGGGGGGACACATTTGAAAGGTTTTTTGAAAGCTATACCATTATCCTTACAGCATTTGTTTGCAATGTTTGGTGCGACAGTTTTAGTTCCAGCACTAACTGGTCTTGATCCAGGGAGTGCACTTGTTGCCAGTGGTGTAGGAACGTTAATTTTCCATCTTATTACACGAGGAAAAGTTCCTACTTATTTAGGTTCATCTTTCGCTTTCATTGCTCCTCTAGCATTGTATGTAGGAGAGTTAAATTCACCCGGTCAGGCCGTTGCAGGTCTTATCGGTGTTTCCATTGTTTATGCCATTGTATCTATTATCATTTCATATGTCGGTTTTGAAAAAGTTCGAAGAGCAATTCCTCCAGTTGTTGTTGGACCAGTAGTCAGTATCATCGGTCTTGCACTAGCAAGCACGGCGGTGAACAACATGGCTGCTGTCAATTGGGATGTAGCTATCGTCAGCCTTCTTGCAGCAATCTTTGCTACGCTTGCAGGTACTAAGATGATCCGCCTTTTCCCGCTCCTCATTGGTCTTGGAGTAGGTTATGTCTATGCTGCGGTGCGTGGATTAGTTGATTTTGGTACCATTGCCAATGCACCAGTGTTTGCCCTTCCACAGTTCGTAATGCCAGAATTCACATGGGTCGTCATCTTGGGGATGGCGCCGATTGCCTTGGTTACCATCATCGAAGACCTTGGACATATGATGGTACTAAAAGAGATTACAGGTAAAGACGTAACAAAGGATCCTGGGTTTTCAAGAATCCTATGGGGGAATGGTCTTGCAACATTAGTCTCCGGTTTCATCGGCGGGCCTGCACAAACGACTTATGCGGAAAACCTCGGAGTTTTAGCCATCACACGCCAATTTTCCAGTAGAATCATTCAAGGTGCTGCTGTTATTGCGATTATTCTAGGTCTGTTCGGTAAAGTTGGAGCTGCTATCCAATCCATTCCAGTTGCCGTGATGGGCGGCATCTGTATCTTGTTATTCGGTATGATTGCAGGCATGGGGATCCGTCACATCATTGAGGAAAAAGTTAATCTGGCGAATATGAAAAACTTGGTCATTGTCGCAGTTATCTTTATCATCGGAGTTGGATATGCTCATGGTATCGCCTACGCGACGATCGCTGGATTGCTCATTTATTGGCTCGTCCCTGATTTTACGACAAAGAATGAAAGTTAATATGAAAAGGCTGCTCCACTCAACACTTTTGAGTGGAACAGCCTTTACTTTTAAGTAAGCTATCGGGCAAAGGCAAGCCATTTAAAACCTCATTTACTTATGGTACTAAGTGAGGTTTATTAACTTTCATAATCGGCGCTTCTTCAAGATTACAAGTTACACTCATTTTATAATTCCTATAAAATGTTTCAAAATCCTAGCCGTTAAACCCCAAATTGTATAGTTTTCATAATCGTAAAACCATTCTTCCATTGAACGGGCTCTCCATTGATACTGTGTGCCATTCATTATTTTTTCATAAGGAAAGTTTAGCGAAGGCACTGGCTCAACGGATACTGAATGCATATAAGGCTCATAATTCAATAGCCATTTGAGAGGTATCGTAAATACTTCTTCAACTTCTTCCTTGTTATACGAATGAATAATTTGGTTGTAATCAATGGTTGCTACAAATGGGTAGATAACAAATGAAGAGGAGGCAATATAAGGGCTTAACGTCCCTACAATCGTAACCGTTTTTGGGTCGACACCTAATTCTTCATGTGTTTCTCGTAAAGCAGCTGCCACTCTGGATGGGTCTGTGGAGTCGATTCGACCGCCGGGAAAACTAATATCACCTGGCTGTTTTCTCATGGTGAATGAACGTACTTCGAAAAGGATATGCCATTCTTCATCCACTTGAACAAGTGGGATTAAAACCGCTGAACGTAAAGCTGTTTCCTCCCCTATAAAAAGGGGCTGATTTTCATTTAACTGGTTTTTTAGTTGATCTAGGAACATGAAGTCCCCCTCACCATAGTGGGTTATATTCTTTTTATCGTATCATTAGTGATCAAAACGGAAAACAATTCATCTCAGTCACTATTTATAAGGACCCCTTTACCTAATCATAAAATCAGACTATCCCTACGAATTGTTCCTGTACGGCAGACACTCTTTTCCTTGCCGAATGGTTGCTGTACCATTCGTTGTTGTATAAGGTGGGGTTTCCGGCAAAACGTTCATGACCAGTAGCCGAATCGAATGATTTTTATAAAATAGTTCATCAAATGAAGGAATAATATGTGGTTCTGTATTTTCAAATACCCTTTTTTCTAATTCCTTTATGTCTACATCAAATGGAATCCCTATTAAAACATTGTCTATTCCCCGCACCTTGTCGGCCACGCCGAAAACAACGCTACCCCCGCCGCCATTCGCCATACAAACAGTGTATTTAATCATTTTATTGATATTTTCCTCCTCAGATCTAAAATTCCATTGTTTAAAGTCTAGGTCCTGTGCCTCAAAATCATCTGCAATATGATAATCCAATTGCTGAATGATCCTCATGATTTCGCTTTTATTCTTCACTCGAATATCCTCCTTTCCAGCAAAATTAATCTATATCACATGTAATTACGTTAACCAATGCTTATACAAAAAAGGCAGTCCCTTATCACAAATGTACTTGTGGGAACTACCCCTTATTGTATTTATATGTTTGTTCCGTCATGGCTGTTTATAAAACCTTTTAAAATTGCACGCTGGCTCCATACTTGCAGAAAGCCCTCCGTGGTTCATTGATCCATTCAATCAGCTTTATCATGCATTTGTCAGCATATATAATTCCAGACTTACTCTAAACTGGTACCTAAAATAAGGTGCCTTCGCTTAGTTAATGCAGATATTCATTTGCTCAACATATAGTTTTGAAACGTCGCCTGCTTACTAAGCGCACTTTCACTATCATGAGCTGATCTCTTCAGGTGCTTCCTTGCACCTAGGCTTCACTGTAGTTTATACAACATTACTCGCTTTTATCGGTTGCAATCCTTTAAAGTCCATTGCCTTTTTTCTAAAGTAAAAAATGACGGCCATTAAACACGCAAGAATAAAGGTACATAATACAAGTGACCATAGGGTAATACTGATTGGGTATCGATCTATCAGTTCGCCAACAATTCTTGGCAGAAATGCACCGCCTAATCCCCCCATTGCCATCAGTATGCTTGTTGTCCATTCCTCTAATCCTTTAGACGTTTCATTAATAATCAAGAGGCCAATTGAGAAAACCCCTCCCATTAATAAACCCGTTAAAAATATCGAGATAAAGCTAAACATGACAGAGGTTGAATAAGCAAACATCAAGAGGGCGAAAAACTGACCCGTACAGCAAATAATAAAGAGCTTGCTATAACCTATTCTGTCTATGATGCCAGTCATACTGATACGCCCAAGTGTCATGGCTGCCCAAAAGACCGTAATGCTTAAAGCCAGCGTGGAAGCATCTAAATTCGTTGTTTTGCTCAAGATTGTTGGCAAGTAGTTTGGCAATACCATTTCCGTTCCCACATACATAAAGAAAAACAACGCACCCGTCGCAATAATTGGCAATTGCCTTTTAGAGTAACGCTTTCTCTCAGGTTTTTGCCCATCTACAGGTAAAGCCTTCGTCTGCCTTTTTAGAATCGGATCCAATTCTCCAAACGAAAGAAATAACCAGAGTAGCATAATGACCGAAGCAAACACGGCTACAAATGTAAACGAAAAATTCCATACACCTGTCATAATCAAAAACGCAGAAATGACTGGAATCGCCAATGCGCCTACCCCAAAAAAGATTTCAACTATAACAAGTGTCGTAGCTTTCTTTTCTTTTAAATGGCCAATAATAAGGGATGCAACAATTGTTTCAGCAACCCCTATTCCCGCCCCACCAAATGGAGCGATAGCTAACATCACAGTCCAATTGGGTAAGGCGCTAAACACAAACTGGGAAAGCGCAAAAATGAGTAAGGCAAGAAAAATCGTCATTCTCCGACCAATTCGATTGACGATGAGCGGCGCGATCATTACCCCACCTAAAAAACCTAAAAATTGATTCATAATCAACTGTCCGCCATCCTTGTAATGAATCCCATACGAATCCACCATAGGTTCTAAAACGGTCCCAATAATAATATGACCAAACCCATTCAAACAATAAATGAGGGAAGCAATCCATACAAATTTCTTCATTTTATTCTCCATATCTGCATTATTTCGCGTTATTTGAAAGTAGTCTTACTTTTCTCATAGTATCAATGATGGCAAGTGTCGTCTATATGGATTGGGGATTATGTGAAATGAAATATCCAATTATGATGAGGAAATTTGAAGTTGGATGAGTCGATTAACTGCGATTTTGCTCGCGTTGTAAGCGATATGAACCAAGTCAAAATGCACTTTAGCTTTCTTCCCCGTACAATAGTAAATCTGATTCAAAATAAAATAGTCTTTGAGATTGAGATAGGTGTTTACACGCTCAACGGCACTTCGTTCCTAATAGATTGCAGCCCATTTCATCGACTCTCTTGCGGTTGCTGTGTAACATCTAAGTTCATTTGTAACTTTCTTCTGGTTAAGGGACCAGGACATGAAACTATTCTGAATTACGTCAGTACCTGGTACCCAAGATTCTAGAATTCTGATCCGTTTTGTTAATCTAGAAAAAATTAGGCTTTTCAACAAACAACCACGGAATTTCAAATATTCATGATCTTCTCTAACATAGGTACTTGAAATAATTAAATAAAAAAATCGCCATCAAATTGAGAGCGATTTTTCTATTAAAGCTTTCTATCAATAAATTAATAGCTGTTACAAATAATACAAAAACACGTACATTTATGCTCAAGATTAAATGTACGTTTTTTACTAATACCGGATTAAATCACACTGAAGTCGAAATAAAACGTGTCATCTTCAGCATCGAATGTTACATGAACACTCTCTCGACCATATGCTTGAAGATCACGTCTTGTAACTCGATGAGTGTTTGAAACCGCTATCCTATTTCTTAAATACATCCCCAAAATAGATTTATCATTGTATGTTGAAATCTGTTTCGGATAGGTTTCACCATCTATTTGTTGTGTACCTTCTAGCGAGCATGTCATCATTACTCCATCGTCCCAAATAACATTAATTGTAGTTCCATGTGATGGAAAAAAGTATTGGTTCTCTCTAAAGAAACTGAGGTTTAATGCTATATAAGCATCAGCTACATTTACATGACCATCAGAAAATCCCCAATTCAATCCCGCTTGTCTTTGCACTTCGTTCTCACGTCTACTATACAATAAAACTTCCGGCATCATCGTCACCCCAATGGACAGTATTATAAACTATTTCTAGCATTATACCCCTATAATAGCCGGAATATTTCCAAGCGTCAAAATATAACACAAATAATTTCAGGATCATTGTTCAGGACCAAAATAAAATTATTCATTTCATAAGAATCGATAAAGAGCTCGCCAGGAATTAGATCATCAAAAATTCATAATGCAGACTTAACCCTTGACCTGACCGAATTACTTCTAATCTACCGGCAATAACAGTCCTCCATAATCGGTGTGCTTTCCACACTTCAAACGACTATCACACACACTTAACAAGAGTATAAATTTTCACTTTCACTAAGTCTGTTTGATATAGGAAAAGAGTCCCACTTCCCATGTTAAAAGCAAAAGTTTAGATTTTGAAGCTATCTCCGATTTTTCCTATTCCACATGCACGTGTGTCTTACAAAGCAAACAGTGTTCCATCTCTAAATAGTTTACACTGATAAGATTTAAAGAACACCCCATTGGCCCTAGTCCTTTCCCCTTTTTGACATTGATTTTACACAATAATTCAGATACACTAAAGTGAACGTACGTTCTAATCATACCTTATAGACTATTTACAATAACTCCAAATTGGTTTAACATAAGCTTAAGCTTATGTTTATGGAGGGGCGAATGTATGGACTGTCTAAAAATCGCTGTGGAAGAAACAAAATACCTGCAGCCTGGTGAAGAGTTCCTAATAAAAGATTTATTTAAAGGTTATGAATGGAATCGTCTGGGAATTGGAGAACGCCGATCATTAGGTGCTTTATTTTTATACGATGTAAAAAATGGCCGTTTAAAAAATGTAATACAGATAACAAAAAAGAGTAGCGCGAATCAACAGATTTACACAAAAATTTGATTAAATAGTAATACTATACGGAGTTGAAATTGATGACAAATAAAAAACCAACCGTAATTGATATGTTCTGTGGATGCGGTGGATTATCAAGAGGTTTTATGGATGCCGGATACGAAGTATTATTAGGGATTGATAATAATAAAGATGCACTAGATAGTTTTAAGGCAAATCATGATGGTGCTACCGCAATGAACGGAAACTTATTTGAAGGATCAACTATTTTACAGATGGCTAGTTTAGCTAATAATCGTCAAGTTGATTTGATTATAGGCGGCCCACCTTGCCAAGGGTTCTCTTTAACAGGAAAACGCGAGGAAGATGATGAACGAAATACATTATTTAAATCGATGGTTAATGCTGTCGCATTCTTCCAACCTAAAGCCTTCGTTTTAGAAAATGTCCCTGGACTAGCCACTCTATATAATGGAAAGGCTAAAGACGCTATTATAAAAGAATTTGCTGATTTAGGATATACAGTCAATGATCAGATTTTATATGCACCTGATTACGGAGTACCACAAATCAGGAAACGTCTATTCATTGTTGGTCTTTTAAATGGGGAAAAATTCGAGTTTCCAGAACGTATTTTAACACCTAAGAACTACATAACAAGTGGCGATGCTATAAGTGATTTACACGATTTCATAGATGATTTAGGTTCCGAAGTTAGTACTTACGAGTCAGCTCCACAAAGTAAATATCAAAAGTTAATGCGGAAAAATGCGACTTATTTATTTAATCATGTGGGAACGAAACATACCGAACTTGTAATTGATGTTATTTCTCATGTTCCAGAAGGTGGAAATCATAAAGACTTACCAGCAGGAGTAGGAGATAGCCGGAAATTTAATGAAGCCTGGACAAGATATCATCGTAATAAACCATCTAAAACAATTGATACTGGCCATCGTAACCACTTTCATTATCAATTCAATCGAGTGCCGTCTGTCAGAGAAAACGCTCGATTACAATCATTTCCAGACGATTTTAGATTCTATGGAAATAAAACACAACAATATAGACAAGTTGGAAATGCTGTACCTCCATTGCTTGGCTATCATTTGGGACTGCAACTAAAAAAATATTTATATTCAGATGGGGAAAAATAATGATGCAATATAATTTTATCGACATTTTTGCAGGTTGTGGAGGACTTTCAGAAGGATTTGAAAGAAACAGCCATTTTAGAATGTTGGCCGCTGTTGAGTGGGAAAAACCTCAAGTTGATAACTTAATAAATCATCTATCTGTAAAATGGAATATGTCCGATGCGGAAAATCGAGTGTTAAGGTTTGATATTCAGCGAACAAAAGAACTATTTGAAGGTTGGCTAGATGATATTGATTATGGAACGCATGAAGGAATGGATTCCATCATTAACAATCAATCTTTGGATCTGATTATTGGCGGTCCACCATGTCAAGCATATTCAATGGCAGGTAGAATAAGAGATGCGAATGGAATGCGTGATGACTACAGAAATTATTTATTTGAAAGCTATTTAAAGATTGTCAGAAGATATCGTCCAAAACTTTTTGTTTTTGAGAACGTTCCCGGAATGCTAAGTGCTAAGCCGGGAGACATTCCCGTAACCGACCTAATTAAAAAACAAATTGAAGACTCCGGCTATGAAATAATAGAGGATTTAAAACAATTTGCACTAATAGACTTGTCGGAATACGGAGTGCCACAAAAAAGAAAACGCGTCATAATCATTGGATTACGTAAAGACCTTTATTCGAATATTCAAGGGCTGTTGAAATCTTTCTATACGGTGCACTTGCCCAAGTATAAGGAAAATGAAAAAGATGTTCATGATGCCATTGCCGATCTTCCGAAGCTACTCCCTTTAGATAAAGAACTAAAGGTTGGAGGAAAGAAGTACTCCCATGATTTCACCTCAGCAGTTGCAAATCATGTTCCACGATTTCACAACCCACGGGACATAAAAATTTTCCGTTTACTTTGTGAAGATATCGAAAGCGGCCGTTGTGAATATGTTTCTAGTGAAGCTTTGAAACAGGTCTATACAGAGATGACAGGAAATTACTCAAACGTGCATAAATACTACGTATTACGGTGGGACAAAACAAGCAATACCATTCCAGCTCATTTGCATAAAGATGGGTTGAGACATATACATCCTGATTCCACGCAGGCCCGATCAATAACGGTCAGAGAAGCAGCTCGACTGCAAACATTTGATGATGATTACGAATTTATTTCTAACACTGGCGACAATTATAAGATGATAGGTAATGCTGTTCCACCTAAATTTTCAGAAAAACTCGCTTTAGCATTAGAGTGGATATTATAAACTTTGGAGAAGCTTAAAAAGCTTCTCTTTTTCCATGTTACAATTGGTGAAATAGAAAAGGGGGTTAATACTATGACATACTATCTAAAAAAGTTAGGCCATCAAGAATTAGGAAGTATTTCTAAGCCTGGAGATACACCATCCCGTGGAAGATACATATATATATCCAAAGATCCGAGCGTTCTCTCATTTTTTCCACCACTTTCCGAAGCAGTAAAAAATGATTCATCATTACTTCCAATCATTCCATTATACTCTCAAGATTTCGAAAAAATTTATTCCAATTACATTTATCACAATGATAAATTTCACGGTAGCACATCGGCAAGACCGAGGAACGAATACAGAATATACTTAAACCGTGCATTGGAAATGGACCATTACATATTCCAAACCAACGACATCATTGTATTAAAAAAAGCAATACTCACTTTAGAGATAACGGAATCTACAGATAATACAGAAACGCAAACTGTCTATTACGCGGATAGAGTTACTCCTGCAAACAAAGTTCTGTATCAAATTTGTGAAAACATTATTGAATCGTCTAATGTTCAGGGAGCGCATGCTATTTTCGAGGGACGTCTGGAACAATTTGAAACTAATATTTTTTATCGTAAAAAAACTCCTTTACGAACGGTTGTAGACTTAAGTGTTACAAATAAAATTCAAAATTCAGATACCCAACTTTCGGACTTATTTACACCTACCAGCTTTAGGGATTTTACAATGGTAGCCTATGAGAATAGATGTGCCGTTACTAGGAATGTTATCCAGTACGGAAAATTCCTAAATTTAGAAGCCGCACACATTATGCCTAAAAGTCATGGTGGACTTTACATGCCTAATAATGGGTTAGCATTAAGTCGAGACGTTCATTGGTCGTTCGATAAAGGGTTCTTTACATTAAATGATGACTACACGATAAATGTACACCCCGAAGTTGAAAGTGACTTTCTAAGGAATTTCGATGGTAAGCATATCTATATTCCAACCGTTGATTTTTTGAAGCCCTCTCTTAACAGTATCCAATATCATCGAGAAAACGTCTATGGCTTATTTTTAACCTCAGGACGGCTATGATTCAAAAAAATTATTGTATGACTGGTTCTCCCAAAAGGCTGACTCTTTCTTTGATGTCTATTCACTAATGGGCTATATTTCTAAATAGGGTCGCCTAGTGATTACAGCCAATGAAATGTACCAACCTTGACATGTTTTTACCAACCAAAAACAAGTATTTTTCTATTTCCTCCCCCATTATTAATTGCTCCTAGTATGGGTGACATGAATACAGGATTCACAATGACTGGGGAAGGCTACCGATTTATAAACTCACGCCTTTTTCACACCGACTGACTGGCCCCAATTAGAGTAACACTACTCTTCAACAGAAGTAGCTTTTGTATCCTCTTTATTTATTATCTTATACTTTCTAAAATAGTTATTAATTGTTATCCCGAGTAATAAGTAAATAAGTACCTTTCTGTACCTGATTACAGCCACCTACTGTGTTGTATCGGTACTCCATTGCAAATAGGAAAACGCCATTGCCAGATTTAATATCTGCAATGGCGTTTTTAAATACGTTTTCCCATAAATTCTAGCTTATCAGGGTTTGTTATGAGCACGAGGCTTGAGACATTGAAAAACTGCTTTTGCAGTGCAAGTTTCACCAGTCAATCCCTGTCAATGCACCAAAACTTAGCGCTAGCATTATAACGAATGCCGGATGCCAATTCCACTTTTGAAGCATTAGAAAACTTGCGAGGGCGATAACGCCGGTGAATAGAAATCCAACACCTCCGACAGATGTTTGCACAAACTGGACAGTCATGAACAACAAGAGGATAGCAATGATTGGCCTGATAAGTTTCGTTATACTTTTCACTTTGGGATGGTCCTTGTATTTCATGAGGATTGCCATTAATCCAATCATTAGAAACAGAGAGGGTGCAACGGACGCAAATAAGGCGACAAATGCTCCGAGAATCCCACCTTCTGAATAGCCGATGGATGCAGCCATTTTGGTTGCAATCGGTCCTGGTAAGGAATTCCCGATTGCGACAACCTCACTGAATTCTTGGGTGTCCATCCATCCGTATGTACCAACTACTTCATTCTCCACGAGAGGAATTGTAGCTGGTCCGCCCCCGTACCCTAGCATTCCGGATATGAAAAACGCGAGAAACAGTTGCACATAAATCATACTTTCACCCTCCTACTCTTAATTGGAAGGAAGATGAAAACAAGGACTATTAGTATAATAAATGCAGGATGTACATTCAATACTTCCATTAAAATCCCCGCGGTGACCATCATCGTCAGTGCCTTCTTCCAACCAAGGGTGTCGCCGGATTTTTTGATGAAATCCCAGGCTAGTATGCCTAGCATAACCGCTACGACTGGCACAACGGAAGCAGACATGTTTTTAACCCATGGAATATCTTTGTATGCCTGTAAGATGCCAATTAACATGATCATCATTAAGGACGTCGGTATTACAGAGGCAAGTATGGCATTGAGACAGCCCAACTTCCCCCCCACTTTGTAGCCAATATACCCCGCCAATTTTGTTGCAATCGGTCCGGGCATCGCATTTGCAAGCGCAAGTGTATCACTGAATTCATCTTCATCCATCCATTTGTATTTGCGTACGACTTCTTGATGGAACAGCGGAATTGCAGAAGGTCCTCCGCCGAAGCCCAATAAGCCTACTCTGCAAAAGGCGATGAACAAATCTTTTTGCAACCCCCACCTCCCCTGAACAGGTAATTTCTCCTCACTCGGGGAAGTCTGTATACCTTTCACCAAACTGCAAGTGCTCCATCTGTGCGAGATTCAGTTCCGCCCTGAAGCACACCCGTTTCTGGATTTCGCCATATAATTTGCCCGCGTCCGAAACCTCCGCCATCCGGTGAAATTGTCACTTCATGGCCTTTTCTAATAAGCGCCTGCACCAGATAGTTCGGGAACTCCGGCTCTACCAGTACTTTTCTTGCTTCCGTCCACTGCCACCTTGGCACGTCAAGCGCTGCCTGTGGATTTAGCAGGAAATCGATTGTATTTATGACTACTTGAAAATGGCCTTGCGGTTGCATATAGCCTCCCATTACCCCAAATGGACCAACCGCTTTTCCGTCTTTTGTGAGGAAGCCAGGAATAATTGTGTTATATGATCGTTTACCTGGTCTAAGGACGTTCGGGTGGTTTTTGTCGAGCGAAAAATCATGTCCTCGATTTTGAAGTGCAATCCCTGTTCCAGGAACAACAATACCTGAACCAAATCCCATGTAGTTGGATTGAATGAAGGAGACCATGTTGCCTTCTTCATCTGCCGTAGCAAGATACACGGTACCACCCTTCGGCAATTCATACGGTTGTGGATCCATCGCTTCATCGTCAATCAGCAAGACCCGCTTCGCCGCGTATTCATCCGATAACAAGTGTGCTGTCTCGACTGGCATATCCGCTTCTTCTGTAATGAATGCCTTGCCATCTATAAATGCTAGTTTCATACTTTCAATTTGTTCGTGAATCGTTTGAGTAGACTCCCACTCTGGTTTACTCAGTTTCTTGTAAATATTTAGCGCCATCAGCGTTACCATTCCATGACCATTCGGGGGGATTTCCCATACATCATAGCCTTTATAGTTCACGGATATAGGTTCAACCCATTCCGGTTTGTATGTAGCAAGATCTTCTTTCGATATAAAACCGCCATATTTCTCCATGCAAGCTACAATCTCATCGGCAATTTCGCCTTCATAAAAATCGCGTGCATCTGTTTCAGCAATGGCTCGTAGTGTTTTTGCATGACCTGGTGATGACCACATCTCACCCGTTTTAGGTGCGCGTCCATTCGGTGCGAACGTTTCGAACCAGGTATTGAATTCATCACCGCTGCATTGTTCTTTAAACTTTTCATACGCAATTGCCCAGTACTTACCAAGTATCGGTGTGAGAGGGAAACCTTCTTCGGCATAGCGAATCGCTGGTTCCAACACTTCCTTTAAAGGGAGCTTGCCAAACCTACGTGACAATTCCGCCCAAGCAGCAGGCGTACCCGGCACCGTAATAGGAATCATTCCGTATGCAGGCATCTTGTCGTGACCAAGCGCCTTCACCGCTTCCGGCGTCAAAGTTGCTGGAGCTGGCCCTGATGCATTGAGTCCGTACATTTTATCCTTCACCCAGACAAGTGCGAATGCATCGCCCCCTATGCCATTTGAAGTTGGCTCGACAACAGTAAGTGCTGCCGCGGTAGCAATTGCTGCATCAATTGCATTGCCTCCTTTTTGCAAAATATCCAACCCTACACTTGCGGCAAGCGGCTGTGATGTAGCGACCATCCCTTTTCGAGCAAATACCGTATGACGTTTAGATTGATACGGATGATACAAGTAATCCATGAAAATCCTCCTCTGAACTATACTATTTCCTGTTATATTTTTATGCCTGCGAAATGACAGGCTGCGAAATGTTGCGGTTCCACTTCTTCCCAAACTGGTTTCTTTTCACTACAAATACTTTGAGCAACAGGGCATCGCGTATGAAACGGACAGCCCGTCGGCGGATCTGCTGGATTCGGTAAATCACCTTTTAGCCTCACCCTAATTCTCTTAGCATGAACTGATGGCCTAGGGATTGCAGATAGTAGTGCTTGCGTGTATGGATGAATGGGGTTATCGAACAACGATTTTACAGAGCCTAATTCCACAGTTGTCCCTAAATACATAACTAGCACTCGATCGCAAAAGTATCTTACAACGCCTAGGTCATGCGAAATAAACATGTAAGACAAGTTATATTTAGTCTGCAATACTTTTAATAGTTTAAGTACTTGTGCTTGAACAGACACATCCAATGCGGAAACAGCCTCATCACATATTATAAAAGATGGGTTAAGTGCTATTGCACGAGCAATCCCAATACGCTGACGTTGGCCTCCACTAAATTCATGTGGATAGCGGTCGAAGTGCTCTTCTTTAAGTCCCACTTCCTGTAATAATTGAATTACTGTATCACGCTTTTCTTTTGGAGATAAATCGGTATGCATTGTAAATACCTCTTCCAACGCATTTCCTATACGTTGCCTTGGGTTTAATGAAGCGTAGGGATCTTGAAAAATCATTTGCATTTCTTTAACAAATTTTAGTCTTTCTCTTCTTTTCAAGTCTTGAATTTCATTACCGCGAAAAAATACTTTACCTTCTGTGAGGCCTTCTAACCCTAATACAGCCCGTCCTAATGTTGATTTCCCACAACCAGATTCCCCTACTACACCGAGACTTTCACCTTCATATAACTGAAGTGAAACGTCTTCAACCGCTTTCACTTGTCCTTGCACACGCTTTAGTACTCCCCCCTTAATTGGAAAGTATTTTTTCACTCCCCTCAATTCCACTAGCACTTCTGGCGAGTTCTGTTCTGTGTACTTCATTTCCACTACCATAAAGTCCGACCTCCTCTTGTAACCAGCAACTAACTGTATGACCATTCGAAACTTTAAATTCAGGCGGGGATTCAATCCGGCATTTATCCATGGCAAATTTACATCGAGGATGGAAACGACAACCTGATATTTCTTCGCTCAGACTTGGTAAAGTTCCCGGAATCGCTTCAAGTTCAAAATCCGGATTATCAATATCTGGTACTGAATTGAGAAGGCCGATAGTATATGGATGTTTCGGGTTGTCGAAAATTTCTCCGACAAGCGCTTCTTCTACTTTCTGTCCTGCATACATGACCATCACCTTATCTGCGACTTCCGCAACAACCCCCATGTCATGCGTAATCATCATGATTCCCATATCGAGTTTTTCTTTCAACTCTTTAATCAGATCAAGAATTTGAGCTTGTATCGTTACATCAAGTGCGGTTGTTGGCTCATCCGCAATGAGCAACTGAGGACCACATGAAAGAGCAATAGCAATCATTACGCGTTGTCGCATCCCGCCACTCAGTTCATGTGGATACTGCCTAATTCTTTTTTCAGCGTATGGCATACCTACTTGTTCCAGTAACTTAATACCTTGTTCATACGCCTGTTTTTTTGTTAATTTTTGATGAAGCATTAGTGGTTCAGTTAGTTGAAAGCCAATTGTAAGTACTGGGTTAAGGGCGGTCATTGGTTCCTGAAAAATCATCGACATCTGATTACCCCGTATCTTTCTCAACTCTTCAGGGTGTAGATTATGAATCGGTTTACCACCCAGTAAAATCTCACCCGACGATATGTTGCCGTTAGAAGGAAGTAATCCCATTACCGATAGAGACGTGATACTTTTCCCGCATCCGGATTCTCCCACAATACACAATGTCTCCCCTTTATTTATAGAAAAGGAGACGTCCCGAACAGCAGGAAGCGTTCCTTCCTTCGTCCGGAAAACAGTGACTAGATTTTTCACCTCAAGCAATGTCTCCTTCATAATTTCTCCTACTTTCTAGTAACGTCAGTGATATACCATTTTCCATTTGGATCGAGTTGCAGACCAGAGTATTCTTTATTTAATGCTGCTGTAACAAATCCATGATTCATAACGACGGCTACGTCTTCATCGAGCATTAGTTTATTTGCCTGCTCTAAATAATTTTTACGCTCATCCTGATCAATTGTGCTTCTTGAAGCATCCACAAGCTTATCGAATTCAGCGTTACTGTAATGAGAACGGTTAGAAGAACCAACGTTATCACTATGGAAGTTCGGATAGAACATTTCAGATCCATCAGCTGTTACGTTTGCCCAGCTCAAAAATGTCAGATCATATTCTCCCGCTCTTGCTGTATCCAGGAAAGTTGCCCACTCCATCGATTCAATTTGAACTTTGAAACCTGCTTCCGTTAATTGAGCTTGTACGATTTCAGCCATAAGAATGAAGTTAGAACGGTTCGCCGTCAGTAACTTGATTGGCTCTTTACCGTATCCATTCTTTTCAACAAGTGCTTTAGCTGCCTCCACATCATATGGAGTCCCCGCTTTATCAGCTGATTCATCATAGCCGAAAACTTTTGGCCCAAGGATACTATCACTGCGAACTCCAAGTCCATTCAATTTGGAGATAAATGCATCACGGTCAATCGCGCTCGCTACTGCTTTTCTAAAATCAGGATCTTTGTTACGATCCTTCGCATGGTTGAATGTAAGATAGTAAATTGTGGTTCCTTCTTTTTTCTCGATATTAATATTTCCCATCCCTTCCAGACGTTCAATTTGCTCTGTTGGAAGATTATCGATGAATTGAACTTCCCCTGCTTGTAGCATGGAAATAGCTGTAGAAATTTCAGGAACAACTTTTATTGTGAATTTATCCATTTCGGGTTTCCCACCCCAGTAGTCTTCATTAGCCGCCATTACAACCTGATCGCCAGGCGTCCAACTTACGAATTTATATGGCCCTGTCCCTACTGGTTCTCTCATTAGGTCTTGTTTTTGATCAGCTGTAGGACTTACAATAGCTGCGTTAGTATGGGATAGCGTTGCCAGGAATGGTCCATACGGATAAAGCGTTTTTATTTCAATAGTATGTTCATCAATAACAGTAATCGTATCAATTGGTTCCATTAGCGAAGCACGTGGGGCAGCTGTGGCAGGGTCACGCAGTTTTTCAAAAGTATATTTCACTGCTTCCGCATTAAATGGTGTACCGTCATGGAAACTAATATCCTTTTTAAGCTTGATAGTCCAAGTGAGTTCGTCCGGATTTTCATAGGACTCAGCTAGTAGCGGTTCAATTTCCATTGTATCTCCGTTTAACTTAAATAGTTGTTCATATAGATGTTCAGTAGCATTAGCAGATACAGAGTCATTCATTAATATAGGTGAAAGTCCAACGACATCACTTGTTGTTGCAAAAATAATAGACTTTTCACCGCCCTTATTACCATTTCCTTTTTCCTTTTCTGAAGATTCCCCCTCAGAACATGCCGCGAGCATCAATAACAAGCTAAAAATAATTATAAGTAGTGAGTTTTTCTTCATTTTCTTTCCCCCTAAGTTTTTAGTGAATATCCATGTTCGGATCTAACGCATCTCTTAAACCATCACCAACAACATTGAAAGCAAATACAGTTAACATAATTGCAATACCAGGAATAATCGTCAGATGTGGAGATGTCCACATAAAACTTTGCCCCTGCGAAATCATCGCTCCCCATTCAGGCGTCGGTGGTTGAGCCCCCAATCCCAAATAACTAAGTGAAGCGGTTGATAGGATTGCCGTGGCCATTCTCATTGTGGCAAAAACAATGATTGGGGCGAACGCATTAGGCAATATATGTTTTAGCATTATTCTAATGTCGGAAGCACCCATTGATTTCATAGCCATAATATATTCTTTTTCTTTAATCGATAAGACGGATCCCCTAACAATACGAGCACACGTCGGTATAGACCAAATACTGATAGCAATTGCAACATTTACAAGACTTGTACCGAGAACTGCAATGATAAGCATCGCTAGCAGAATTCCTGGAAATGAGAACAGTAAATCCACGATTCGCATAATAACACCGTCAAGTTTACGATAGTAACCGCCTAACAACCCTAGCGTTACTCCACCAATCAGGCCTAAAGTCACCGCAGCGATTCCTACAACTAGCGAAACACGGGCCCCATAAACAATACGACTCCATACATCTCTTCCATAATTATCAGTTCCAAGCCAATGACCTTCACTGAACATAGGAAGTTCGCTTGCCGATAGATTCTGCTTGACCGGATCGTGAATAACGATAAACGGCGCAAATATTGCCATCAATACCTGAGCTAGAATAATAATACAACCAGCCACAGCCAATTTATTTTTTAATACTTTTTTTAGCGTGGCAATATAAATTTTCTCTTTCTTGTATGCTGTTTTCTTTTTTAATTTCAATCCGCTAACAGATTGCTCCATATTATTTTCTCTCCTTTCAATCGTATTTGATTCGCGGATCAATAAACGTATAAATAATGTCAACAATCAAGTTCACAATAACAAACAATGTTGCGACGAGTAATACCGACCCTTGAACCATCGGAAAATCTCTTGAAGCTATGGCATCAATCATTAGACGTCCAATACCATTTATAGCAAATACCTTCTCTGTGATGATTGTCCCACCCAGCAAAAATCCAAAGTTCAGTCCGATAATTGTTATTACCGGAATCATTGCGTTTTTCAATGTATGAATCCAGATTACATTACGTTCTTTTACTCCTTTCGCCCTTGCAGTCCTCACATAGTCTGCACGTATGACTTCAAGCATTGAAGAACGTGTCATTCGAGCGATCATCGCTGCCGAACCAGTTCCAAGGGTTATAGCCGGTAAAATTAGTTCTTTTATGCCCTGCCATGTATAAAAGGGACTCGATAGACCCCCTACTGGCAATATTTGAAAATTTACTGCAAATACAAGAATAAGTAATGCACCTAGCCAAAAATTCGGAATGGATATTCCCGCGAGTGCGAAAGTGGTCGACGATACATCGAGCCAAGAATTGTGTCGTAGTGCTGAAATGAGCCCCGCGGAGATGCCGATAATAACAGCAATTATCATACTCGCAATAGCTAATTTGAGCGTATTTGGAAATCGCACTGCAATAGCCTCTGATACCGGCTGTTTTGTTTGGTATGAGTAGCCAAAATCACCCTGTACTGCATCCTTTACATATCTTCCGTATTGCACTAGAAATGGATCATCGAGACCTAAATTAGTTCTTATTGCAGCCAAATCAGACTCAGTAGCAGTAGGTCCTCCAATCATCGATGCCGGATCGCCTGGTGCGATGTGCATTGAAGAAAAAACGAGAAAAGAAATTCCAAATAGAAGGAATATAAGTTCAAAGGCCCTACGTACAATTAATGCAATCATAAAATCCCCCCTCATCTAATCATTTGTTAATCAAATAACCATCTTTGCTTAACAAATGTCGTTATCAAGTTAGATACGAGTATAAAACAAATATTCCGTTAAAGCAACATAATATTTCGTATAGTTAGTATATAGAGAATTTACACTACATTCAGATCCCCTGATTATCATATACCGCCAAATAGTAGGTAGATGATGCCATAACCTTACTATTTGTACTGAAATGGAATTCTCATTAACGACAGTACATTCAAACACTTCGTTTCACAAAATAAAAAAACCTATCCGAAGATAGGTTTTCACTCTTAATTATTCACAATTTCAAACCGGATCGACTCTTAAAGCGTCGAAGTAATATATGACTTTCTACTCTCGTTATTCCATCTAGTGCATATAATTCTTCGTTGATAAACTTTTCTAAATCCGTAAAATCATCAACCAACACATGCATATGAAGTGTTGATGGACCTGTCATTTGATAGCAGCTCGCAACAGAAGAAATATCTGCGAGTGCCTCTGCTACACTCACTAAAGACGATGGTTCACAGTCTACCTCGAAGAATGCCGAAACACCCTTTCCCACTTTTTCGCTATTCACTACAACTGTAAAACGCTCGATAGTACCATCCTCTTGAAGATTATGAATTCTTTCCCGTACTGCAACACGTGACAAGTTAAGTTCTTTACCTATATCTACATAAGAGAGCCGTCCATTATCTATGAGTAGTTCGATAATTCTTTTATCAGTCACATCCATTAATAATTCCCTCCTCACCATTATGTATTAATTATTAAAGTATCTTTAACAATTGTACATAAAACACTTATAATATAATTCATAATGTATATTAATTAATATGCACTGTTCACAAGTAAAGGTCAAGCAGCCCATTTAGAAAGTCCCCCTCGGAACATTATAAAGGCAAGAGAATATGAATGTGAAAGCCATCGACATTTCAATGGTCGATGGCTTTCACATTCATTACACCCCCATGAGTTCCCTTTGAACCTCCAGTCGGAAATCCTCACTTCCAAGTAACTTCGATTCGAATGAATTCATGTTTTTTCTGACGAGCATTCCTTGCCAGAAGTTCAGTTCGTCTGTCATGAGGACGATTTCGATTTTATCCCCATTGTGATTTTCGGCATACAATGCGTCGTTCAGTATGAATGCGGTTGATCCGCCCTTTGCGCCTAGATGGACAAAGCGGTCGTGATTGCTTTCGTTTAGCTGCAATGGCCATTCGAGTAAGTCTCTTATGGTTTCAGAGGCTGTCGTCGGGAGTTGGTCATTCGAAATCGCGGCCAGTAACTTTCCGTAATCATTCGCGGATGCACCAATTAAGCGATCTGACCACACTTTTTGTTCGTCCATAGACGAATCAAATGTTACATCTTCAATTCTGATGGTTTTCTCTTTCATTTGTTCACTTAGTTCTTCAGCTAATGTACGATATTCTTCCATCGACATGGCCTCGAGATTTTTGATCAATTGCTTCTTATCCATCGATTCGCTTTTTATATGATCTGGAATTAAGAGCGCGCTAACAATCGGATAGACGTCCTCATGCTGTGCTAATCCGAGGGCTTTTGCACGCTCATTGATGGCAGATATTCCGAGCAGGTCGATTAGGTAGTCCGTGTTGGCGTTGGAGCTATAGGTGGCCATCCCTTTTGCGACATCATGCAATGTCACTTCGTTATTTTTGATTTTGTCTTCACTTTGCATCGCTTTTAACCACTCTTCATGAGCCCCGCCATCCGAGTTTTTTAAGTAGTAGCGGTTTAAATCCGCAAGCGGTACGGAACTGTCTTTGTTCAGCTGGCCTGCATCGATTTGCATAGCGTATTCGGCAGCAATCAGTATCTTCACGGTACTTGCCAGCGGTCGCACTACATCCGATTGGTACGTGATCAATTCCACACTGTTTTCAGCTAGGTACAGGGATGTCGTTTGTGGATTGTCCTTCAGATGGTTTAAGACATACTCCGGATTGTCTCTCAATATGGCGAAGCCCGCGATTCCTATAACTAAAATAATTGATCCATAGATAATCAACCGCTTTTTCGTATACGTTTTTTTATCGAACAATATAAAGATAAAGAACGCGACCAGTAAGGCAAATAAATAATTCACGTTAAATACTAGTACCGCAATGATAATCCCGAATACAACAGCCACATTCAATAATGCTTTCCGTATCTCCATTTTTGTACGGGACTTTTTACTTAACAAAGGTAATAGTGCGAGGACAACAACTGCCGTTAACCCAAACCACGCGTAAATGTTCATATGGTGTCTCCTTTCTAATAATCTCATTGTCTTAAGATACGTTTTGAAAGTAGGATTAGTTTCAATAAGAATTTTTTATGTAGTTCTCACATGGTACGCCCCCTCGTTAGTAGCCCACCCATTAGTCATTTCCTTCATAGTTCTTGAAAACCTTCCGTTTACACTTCCACTAACAAGGTAATAGATAGACAAGGAGGGTGAACAATGAAGAAATTTGATGCAATTATTATTGGATTTGGTAAAGGTGGAAAGACATTGGCGGCAATGCTGGCGAAAGAAGGTCAGCGCGTTGCAATGATTGAAAAGTCGGCAGAAATGTATGGTGGAACGTGCATCAACATTGCTTGTATTCCAACGAAATCACTCGTTTTTCAATCTAATAATCGTAAATACTCAGAAGTACCTAAAATGAAATTTTATAAAGAAGCGATTGAAGAAAAAGATTATTTAACCTCATTTTTGCGCGATAAGAATTTTCATATGCTAGATGACCTTGAAAAGGTTACGGTCTTTACAGGAGTCGCTTCCTTTTTAGACGATGATAAGATCCAAGTGAAAACTGCCAATGAACAATTCGAGTTAACAGCGGATAAATTCTTTATTAACACAGGTTCTTCCCCTATCACTCCGCCAATTGAGGGATTAGAGGGGGCTGATTTCGTTTATAACTCGACTACTTTACAACAATTAGATACACTTCCTGAAAAGTTGGTCATCATTGGTGGAGGTTATATTGGTCTGGAGTTTGCTTCGATTTATGCGAGCTTTGGTTCAGAGGTGACGGTTATTGACCATTCACCTGAGTTTTTACGGAATGATGATCGTGATATTGCAGAAGAAGTGAAAAAAGTGCTTGAGGCAAAAAATATTACGTTTGTAGTAGACAGCAGCGTTGAGTCAATTGAAAATCTTGATGGTGGTGTGGTTGTTTCTTATAAGACGGGTGACGCTGATCATGCGGAAGCTTACGGAAATGCAGTTTTACTGGCTACAGGCAGAAAGCCAAACATTGCAGGATTAGGTCTCGAAAACACTTCTGTAGAAGTAAATGATAGAGGCGCAATTGTGGTTGACGATTCATTAAAAACAAACGCTAAAAACATTTGGGCATTGGGTGATGTGAATGGTGGACCACAGTTTACTTATATTTCACTAGATGATTTCCGTATTATCAAAGACCAATTAGTTGGCGATGGTACCTACACGAGGAAAGCCCGAAGCAACGTACCCTACTCTGTTTTCATCGATCCGGTTTTATCGCAGGTAGGGTTGAATGAAAAAACGGCTAAAGAAAAAGGGATTGCCTACAAAGTGGTCACACTTCCAGCAGCCGCGATTCCTCGTGCCCGTATCGTGAAACAAACGGACGGATTATTGAAAGCCCTTGTAGATCCAGACACCAAAGAGATTTTAGGTTGCACGCTATTTTGTGCTGAATCCAGTGAGATGATCAATACAGTACGGATTGCGATGGAAGCAAAATTGCCGTATACATTTTTGCGGGATGCCATTTTCACACATCCGTCGATGAGTGAGGCGCTGAATGATTTGTTTTCTAAAGTGGAATAGCATGAGAAAAAGAGAAGATACCCATCACGGATATCTTCTCTTTTTGATAGCTGAAATTGAGCATTTGTACGGGGAAAAATACTTTTTGAGGATTGGAATTTCTTCCTGTGAGGAATTTAATTCGGGCATAGGTTGGTACCCATAACCATCAATAAACTTGTCCCACATAGCCAAAAGTTCCAGTTAAGTTACTGTTACTAACTCTACTGCTTCTATAACCAATGGAGTTCCAGCAGATATACTGCCGGTGACAGTATTAAAGGTCAATTCTGTTGCAGAAATTGTATACGAATCGCCCTCTTGTAACACACCATTTAAATAAAAATTATAGTAGCCATTTGTTACTACAGGAAAAGCCGTTGCAGCCGTTCCACTGTCATCCAAAAAAGTAGTTGCTGCGACAGTAGTACCATCTTCGACAACTAAAGGTGCTGCCAATACATTAAAAAACCTCGTCGAAGTACCTGAAACGTTCACGTTAATATTAATAAGGGTAAGCGCCATTTGATTCACCTCCTTTCGTCTTTAGTATAGTAAATGCGAAATTCGATAAGATGTCAGGGCTGTCCATCTAAAAAGCTAAACTAATTTCACTAAATTAGTTTAGTCGAAAATGAAAGCAATTCAACAATAATGGGCGTACGCGCATAAATTATGGCATTAGCCGGGCTAATCGTTAGGCTATTCGTACTCACTTCATACATTCCACCTTCTTGCATTAATGCATTAATGTATAAATTAGCATAGCCATTTGGGATGAAATTCATAAATTCAATCGTTGAACTCCCATCATCGTTATAAAATAGATTTGCTGGAATAGTTACCCCGTTAGTCACATTAATATTAGCTACTGGGATATAAAAATATCTTTTCACATTCGGTATGATACTAAATTCAGAGTTATTTGTTGGGATAACTTCTATAGGTGTCTGGCATACAATCTTTTTGCTATAGTTTTTGTAATCAATCATTCTTACTACTTTTTTACACTTTTTATGTCTCTCCATGATCTTATTGCCCCCCTACCATACTATATGATGATAGGTAGTTAGCCGACTGACCGTTTCGCCCTGTACGGCAGACAATTATTATTGGCTACTTTGACGTACTATTTTTATCGTCACTCCATAATAAAAATCCCCCTTAGCTGTGGGTTTATGATTCTTTTTGTTCCCAATCGGTAGGACGTTCATGTCCATTCTGAATTGTTCTTCAAGACGTTTTTGATTGGCCCTACAGGGTACTCATAGAGTAGAAGACAAAATTACAGAGGAGGATTTTGATGCGCCCGTTGAAAGCACTAATTTTGAATGCGTCGTTGAAAAGTTCGGAGGAGGAATCGAATACGGAGGCACTTGCGAAGAAGGTCTGCCAAATTTATGACAATGAAAATATTGTGGCAGAGGTCGTTAGACTGGCAGATTACGCGATCTCCTATGGAATGAGTCCTGATATGGGAGATGGCGATGAGTGGCCACAAGTATTTGAAAAGGTCAAAGAAGCGGATATTCTTATTATTGGGACTCCGCTTTGGCTTGGGGAAAAAAGTAGTATTGCAACGCTTGCCATTGAAAGATTGTATGGAAGCAGCGGGGAGACAAATGATAAAGGACAAGCCATTTATTATAATAAAGTAGGCGGTGTTGTTGTAACAGGTAACGAAGACGGAGCAAAGCATGCCGCCGCTTCCATTCTTTATGGGTTATCGCATATTGGGTTTGTCATTCCTCCGAATGTCGATACATATTGGGTTGGAGAAGCAGGACCAGGACCATCTTATATCGCCGCAGGGCAAACAAATGATTTCACAAAAAAGCATGTTGAATTGCTTGCTTATAATACGATCCATCTAGCTAGAATGCTGAAAGAACATCCAATTCCGGCACAAGGGAATTTGCTTGATAGCTGATGCACAAAAAAGCACCCTCGATGGGTGCTTTCTTTTTGATATTAAGACAATGGCTAAGTAAGAATACCTTTATATTCCCTAACAATCAAAAAACCCCACTTCACAGCGAGGTTCACAATCGTTCTATTCCCTATTGACTGGCATCGAGCAACACCTAAAAGAGCCACCGGATTTAATGATTTCATCGAATTCGACTTCAATAACTTCGAATCCGTGCGCACGTATTTGTGCATTGACTTGTTTGTTTTGAGGCAGACTGAATACTTTTTTATCGCCGATTGACAAGACATTGGTACCCATTGTGAATTGTTCTTCTTCGGAAACCTCAATGAGCTTGTATGTTGCTGTCAGCATATCGACAATGCTTGGATCAAATGCTTTCGAGAAAATCAGTCCTACTTCAGGTGATAGGATGTTAAATACGCAGTCTAGATGCAGGTATTTTTCATCGAAAGGAACAGGAATAATCGTGTAATCTGGAAGATCATCTTTTAACTTTTCAGCTGCTTCTATGGATGTCCGGCTACTAATGCCAACAAACAATGTGCCGCGATCGACGATGACGTCTCCACCCTCTACATGATCAGTTGTGGTTTGGAATGAAATATCCTCGTCTTCAAGCCATTCCTCGAGTGCTTCTTCTTCCCCTTTACGAATATCGCTTGCCATTTCGGAGACAAAAATGTCATCTCCTACAGTAAATCCGATATCCCTTGTGAAGACTTGTTCCGGAAATTTTTTGGATGATGGCAGTTTGATGACTTCAACTCCGTGTTCTTTGAGGAGTTCTTCAAATTGCTTATGTTGTTTCATTGCCAATTCAACATTTATATTTTCATCTTCGTATTCTTTCTGTACGTCGTTAATCACTTCTTCAATAGCCATAAACTTAGGCTGGCATAGGATTACACGGCGTAGCGTATCATACTCTGTATTGCATTTTGTAGTGTCTGAATTTTCTATAGGGGAATTCATGCTGGATCCTCCAATTATTTTTTGTCTTCTTTACACTTCCCCATCAAATTCTATTTAAACATTTAAATGGTTTTGTCCCCCGCCTAAGGGGAATGGGTATATATAGAGATTGAGATAAATGGAGGGGAAACAATGATTCTGAAGGATAAATTTTTATTGACAAAAGAGGATTTTACGGAGCGTACCGATCTGCCTAATTGGCTGTTGAAGGAATACCAAACGTTCCATGAGACGGTGACGGATAAGACGTTTCCTTGCTATTTCGGTATGGGAGGAGAGCTCAAGGGCGAATTGCGCTATGGATATGTGACACAGAATGACTGGTCCAATTTGCCCGAAACGTTGAAGTCGTTTTTGGCGCTTTTCGACAACCCCGCACATAAACGGCATGGATTATTCGTGTTTGTTGAGCCATTTGAAACAGAAGGTTCTTTGGATGAATATCGACAGCAGTTCTGGGAAATGTTGCAGTACTTGCACGGAGTAGATGAAATTGAATGGCCTGCCGATAGTCCCCGTGATCCTGCTCATCATCTATGGGATTTCCGTTTTCATGGCGAGCCGATTTTTGTGTTTGGCAATGCACCGGCCTACAAGCAACGGAAGACGCGGAATCTTGGCAATGCAATGGTACTCGGTTTTCAGCCTCGTCGCATATTCGAGGGATTGAAAGGGACGGAAAAAGGCGGGGTCATGTCGCGGGAAAAAGTTCGTGAACGCGTGGAAGTGTGGGATCAGTTACCAAAGCATCCGGATATTAGCCATTTCGGAGATCCAGAGCACAACGAATGGAAACAGTTTTTCATTGGGGATGATGTTGAACCGATTCAAGGACAATGTCCATTTTCACATAAAGAGAAGATGAGCTAGTTGGTACCCAATAAAGACAAAAAACCTCACACAAGTGTGAGGTTTTTTATTATTCGCAATTATTTCCCAACTTAATGTCGATTTCCCGGGAAATAACGGGATTATTTCCCGCCCATATCATAATACGAATTCATCTCTGCTTCAGGGACCATACTGCCACCTGTTGCCCAGACAAGATGGGTAGCATTTGCTGAATTAGCATCCCTCACATTTCCATGGATAGCTTGTACTGGACCAGTCATCCCCGCGAGTGCGGACGGCTCGAGTCGAATATTTTCTGTGTCTGCGATCAGTTTCAATAACTTGAACATCGTTTCGTCCGCAATCGTATAACAGCCAGATAATAACGGTTCCATTGTCTTGCCAACGAAACCAGATGCTGTACCAACTGCGAGTCCGTCTGCAACGGTTTTATTGTCTAGACCGAAGTCTTGAACTGAAATCTTGTCGTGAAGACCAGTCATCATACCAAGCATCATGCACGGGGAATGCGTCGGCTCTGCGAAGAAACAGCTGACTGCATCGCCGAACACGAGCTTCATTCCAAATGCTACACCTCCAGGGCCGCCACCGACACCGCAAGGCAGATAAACGAACAGCGGGTTGTCTTTGTTAACGATTGTGCCACGCGCTTTCAACTGCGCCGCAACACGTTCCCCCGCCACTGCATAGCCTAAAAATAAGTCGAGTGAGTTTTCATCATCAACAAAATGACAAGAAGAATCTGCATCCGCTTGGCGACGCCCTTCTTCAACAGCTTTACTGTAGTCATCGGCGTATTCAACAACTGTGACGCCTTTTTCGCGCAGCATATCCTTTTTCCATTGTTTCGCATCTGCTGACATATGGACAGTAACATCGAAACCGAGCTTGGCGCTCATGATGCCGATGCTTAGGCCCAGGTTTCCTGTCGATCCGACAGCGATTTTATGTTTTGAGAACAGGTTGTGGAATTCCGGCTCTGCAAATTTAGTATAGTTGTCAGCAGTTGTGATCAATCCGTGCTCAATCGCAAGTGTTTCGGCATGTTTTAGGATTTCGTAAATGCCACCGCGCGCTTTGATTGAACCTGAAATCGGCAGTGCGTTGTCTTCTTTCAGGAGAAGTTCACCTGAAATAGCTGCTTTGTATTGATTGGAAAGCGCTTCTTTCATGTTTGGAATAGCGGTAATCGGTGATTCGATAATACCGTTCGACACTTTTGTTTCCGGGAAGACACGCTCGATATATGGCGCGAAACGTTTCAGACGGTCTGATGCGTCTTTGACATTTTCTGCAGTCACGCCTGTTTTTTGAAGACCAGTTGATGTCGACTCTACTAAGGGATTGAGCCAGAGCACTTCTTCACGTGCTGTCATCTGTCCGATGAGCGGAAGCTTCTCTTTCCATTCATTTACTTGTGCTTTTTCCATCATTTTATCGCCTCATTTTTTTGAATGTTGTATGAATAGTATAACATGTGAGGTGATTTAGAATCATATTCCTCGTCGTATCCCTTCATGAATACCTCTAATAATTAAATACAGCCCTACCAAGAGTATCGGTAAGGCTACACTTTTTTCATTGTATTTGGTTGATGATAGCATGTACTTTTTCTTCGGGCATTTTCATAACCCTCGTAATCATTTCAACTGAAAACCCTTCTGCGTGCATGCTGAGAACAGTTTCTTTTTCACCTTCCTCTTTACCTTCCTTTTTACCTTCCCTCCTAGCTTGCTCCCTTCTCGTCGCTTGGTCCGATAGCCATTTATCACGTGCTATTGCACGTTCACGCATTACTTCATCTTCACTAATCCGATGCAATTCATCATAGGCCTTTTCGATTCCCATGTCAGTCATCGCAACCTCCCCCTTTGTTTTATCATCTCCAGACAGAAATAACATCCACTTGGTTAATAGATCTTCATCAGTCAATTCTTCAGTCATCTGTACTTTGGGCAGCTCCAAAACGTGAATTTCTAAGTGGTCTGTAAATTTGATAAGCTTTTCTTTTTCCATTAAATGAAACGTACTATGAAAATGGTCATTTTGCAAGAACTTGAAATTTGTAATAGATATTTGAATTGTTTTGTTAAGTTTTTCATAAGCCTCACCAGACTTTAATTGTCCAAGATACATTCTTGCCCAATACAACAGCATACGATTTTCAAAACCGCTATGATACTCCAATTGCATCTCGATATCAATTTCTACATTTTCAGTTGTTCGAACCCGAATATCCAAAATCGAATATTTCTCGTCCACATATTCTGCCCCGAGGTATGAATTTAGGAATATAATCTCTTCTACTTCTTCAGTCAATATTGCATTCAGCAAAAGAATAAGAAGACTCTTATTTTTTTCCTTCCCAAAAATTGCTTTAAACACAAGATCATTCCTTACGTCTAATAACCTACCTGAATACTTCTCCGGCTCTTCCCTTACAAGTGCGACCATTTGAGCGCCTCCTGTTTTAGTATTCACTTCATTATAGAACGCAAGTTATATATGTTCAAATATTTAGTTAATTTACATTTCACTTTAAGCACATATCTATAAAAACATGTGCTTAAAATACTAACACCCTATAGCGCCTTACCTATTAATTCAGCACAAATCGTTCAATCAGCTCTCTCGTCAAATCAAATCGAGGAGTTGCGGTATCTCCGCCCTCTGCTGCAACATCTATGACAACTGAAATAATGCGTCGTCCATCAAAGACTCCAGTACTAGCAAAGCAGGAACCCGCCTGATCTGTGAAGCCGGTTTTCAATCCGTCGATTCCCGCCAATGCTTGAGGCATACCCGCCAACATCAAGTTGGTGCTCCACAACGTAGTGCCATTACCCGTTTTGAAACTCGGCAACTTTGTATAGTCGAGCACTTCGGGATGCTTGGCAATTAGCTTTTGTGCAATTACTGACACATCACTTGCAGAGGCATGATTCGTTTGCTCATACCCTTTGCCAATATAATCGCCGTCAAGTCCGCTGGCATTGAAGAAAGTCGTCTCTTTCAGACCGAAACTTTTCGCCTGTTTATTCATCAATTCCACAAACGCTTCTTCCGTTCCGCTAACCATTTCGGCAAGCGCCATCGCCGCGTCATTTGCAGAGTTGACCGTCATCGCAGTAAACAATTCTTTCAATGTATAAACGTTTCCCGCTGTCATTCCTAGTTTGACGGCAGCTGATTGTCCTGCAATTTGTTGTAGCGCCTCACTTGGCTTGTATGTGTTTTCCCATGCTAAATTACCGCTGTTGACGGCATTCAGCACGAGATACTGCGTCATTAATTTGGACATACTTGCGATTGGTAATGGTTCTGCACTATTTTCTTCGTAAATTACTTTACCCGTATCCGCATCGATAAGAATGATCGCTTTTGCAGCAGTTGCTAAATCTTCTGTCTCCAAGGTTTTTTCTTTGTTATTCATCACAACTGTAACGCTCAATATAATGATCACTAGTATAAAGATCAATTTCTTCATGTTTTCCACACCTTTGCAGTAATAAGAGTTCATTACCTTAATTATGAATGATAATAATGAAGAATCGCCTAGTATAAACATGAAGAATTTCTTAAGTTTTAGTACACGGGTTACTTATAAAAACGATTAATTAACCAAACTATTATTAAAATTGCACCGAACACAAACCAAATACGTGCAAGCAATTTTTCCCTCTTCTGCTTATCTTCCATATTTCTCGTCAGAAAACGTACAAATAATTCTACCGCAATTGCCAAGATAATAATTAGTATCCAACGCATGTTTATTCCCCCATTTCTACTGTAATCATTATCCCCGATTATTAAATCCAATGCGCTAATTCTATCATTGATTGCAGGCGTCTGACCATAATTTGGAACGCACACACAACCCCCGTCCTTCCGGAATATGCTACTATAACAACTCAGTAATGGTGGTGCTTATTAATGGAATTAACAATGAGTCCACCTATCGATGATTGGTAATTTCATGCGCAAACATCGATAGGAAAACATAAATTCAAGCACATAGTTCGCTTACTGGATATTTCAAGGTTGTAGCAATGAACCACAGCGGTTCGCGGAGGGGAACTACTGTCGACGGGCAATCAGTTCGACAGGTTTATTGCTGGCACACTTGCCTCCAATTAGTGAACAAGAAAATTAGATTTGAAGTTGTTATAAATACAATACTAAAACTCCGCCAACTATATTTGTTGGCGGAGTTTCTAGGGCTATTTTTTTGATCATCATTCTTTGCTCTGTTATAACTTCGTCCGAACATCCCATAACTCCGGAAAGAACTGATGATCAAGGACAGACTTCAAATAATTCACACCTGACGAACCGCCCGTCCCCATTTTAAAGCCGATAATCCGTTCAACAGTTTTCATATGACGGAAGCGCCACTGCTGATGACTGTCTTCGATATCGACAAGCTTCTCCGCCAGCTGATATAAATTCCAGTGATCATCGACGTTGCGGTATACTTCCAGCCACGCATCCGCCACTGTCGTATCCCCTTTGTATGTAACTGAGAAATCGCGTTCGAGTAGTTCTGGGTTTATCGCGAAGCCGGCACGTGACAGCGCACGTATTGCCACATCGTAAATCCCCGGTGAACGGAATGCGGCCTCTAAATCACTTGCGAGCTCGGGATCTTTCTCGTAAATCTTCAAAATATGCAGTTGCTTATAACCAAGCGCGAACTCAATAAGCCTGTTTTGGTAGGATTGAAAGCCAGATGCACGACCTAAACTGTCCCGGAACTCCATATATTCAGCAGGCGTCAATGTCGACAGCACATCCCACGCCTGGATAATTTGCGTCTGTGTTTTTGACACGCGTGCCAGCATTTTGAATGCTTCCGGCAATTCATCTTTTTCGATTAAGTCGATGGCTGTATTGAGCTCATGCAAAATGAGTTTCATCCATAACTCACTCACTTGATGGATGACGATGAACAGCATCTCATCATGATGGCCGGACAAGCGCTGCTGGCTCGACAGCAATTTGTCGAGATTCAAATACTCGCTGTATGTCATATTATCTTTAAAATCTGTGTGAATTCCTTTTTCAGTCATGATTGATAGGCCCCCCAGCCATTGATCGCAATACGGCACGAACTGGGCTACCGTCGCCGTCTTTTAGCGGAAGCGGTAATGCAATCAGTTCATAATCGCCTGGTTCCACTGCGCTGAGGACGATGTTTTCTAAAATCATCACGCCGTTTTCATTGAGGGAATGATGGGTACTGACTGTTTTGCTTGTTTCAGGGTCAACAGATGGCGCGTCAATACCGATGAGCCGAACCCCTCTCTCTTTCAATAAAGGACCGATATCCTCACGCAAATACGTAAAGTTTTCCGGAAATACATTCGGGTCAGGACGGCTGCCAGTTTTCAATAAAATCCGTTCTGCCCCACCGAAATCAAGGTCCTCTAGATCAGCCCTTCCAATACTCTCTTTTCCTGAAACATCGAGTACACGCGCCCGTCCGATGTATAAATCAATTGGTAAATCGAGTACTTTTAATCCATTATTATCGAAGTGAAACGGTGCGTCGATATGCGTCCCCATATGCGTACTTGTCGTTAACTTACCAATATTGACTGAACCTGTTTCTGCTTTAGAGTAGGCAATTTCATATGAAAATGGTGTGTCACCAGGCCATTCGGCAATATTATTTTGCAGCGGTTGTGAAATATCAATCCATTTCCCCGTCATGCGACGACACCTCTTTTATTCTCAAATTTTTCATAGCGTTTTTCATCCATAATCCGTTTTAGTTTCTGCACAGTATGCCAGACGTCTTCGAAGGAATTGTATAACGCAACCGGCGCAAGTCGAACACCGTTTGGCGCACGGAAGTCCGGGATGACACCATCTTCTTTCAACGCTTTACAAATACGTGCAGCCTCGACATGTTCAAGCAAGATATGGCCCCCACGTGATTCGTCTACTGGGTTGCCAATTGTGAAGTCGTGGTCAGACAGTTCCTGTTGAATTAACGCCAGCATATAGTCCGTCAGCTGAAGTGACTTTTCACGGACTTTTTTAATGCCTACTTCTTCAAACAATTCCAGCGCACCAATGACCGGCGCTAAACTGAGTACGTGAGGCGTCCCAATTTGATAGGCAGCGACGTCCATTGCCGGATCCATTGTATGATCCATATCGAATTGCGATTCCTTTTTCGAACCGAACCACCCTGCCAAACCTGGCGTTGTGCCGAAATGCTTGTCATGGACGAACAGCCCTGCGACGGACCCTGGCCCCCCGTTCAAATGCTTATATGTACACCAGAAAGCGAAATCCGCGCCCCAATCATGCAAGGCGTGTTCAACTGCACCGATCGAATGACATAAATCAAAGCCAATCGGGATGCTTTTTTCATTCGCAGCTTTCGTAAGTTTCTCCATATCGAGTATTTGCCCACTCCTGTATAAAACAGCTGGCAAAACGATGAGTACGATGTCTTCTGTCATTGCTTCGATGATATCGTCTTCATTTAAAAATCGACCATCCCTGCTTTTCACCTGGACAAGATGTTCATCTGGATTAAAACCTTTCAGTGCTAGCTGGCTTTTTAGTGCATAAATGTCTGAAGGGAAATTGAGTTCATCGGCGAGAATCTTTGTTTTAGTCCCTGATGGTTTGTAGAATGTCGCGGCAAGCTGATGCAGGTTCGTCGTTGTCGAGCCCGTTGCAATGACCTCACTTTTTGTTCCCCCAACAAGTGGCGCCATCTTTTCTCCGACCGACTCCGATAGGTAAAACCACGGATTATCACCTTCTGTCCAGCCGTCGATGCCCAGTGTTTTCCATGAATCGAGTAAATTATGCAGCGTTTGCTCCGCTCGCTTTGACAGTAATCCGAGTGAATTACCATCCATATAGATGATGTTTTCGAGTAGATAAAACTCGTCTTTATATTTTGCGAGACTGTCTTTCTCGTCGAGTTTTCTTGCGTAATCGATGCCAAACATGTTCGGTTCCCCCTTGTGTGAACTTTCCGTCTTTAGTAAAAGTGTAACATACTTGGGTTGTGCTCGTAACGAGGTTTATTGCCGGAATAAGGGTGGGGTTATGATTGGTTTGGGGTGGGATATGATCGGGTGCAGGCGAGATATGATCGGGACAGCGGTTTTATGCTCGATTGCAGGCGAGATATGATCGGGTCAACGGTTTTATGCTCGGTTGCCCGCGAGATATGATCGGGTCAACGGTTTTATGCTCGGTTGCCCGCGAGATATGATCGGGTCAACGGGTATATGCTCGATTGCCGGCGGGATATGATCGGGTCCCCGGCTTTATGCTCGGGTGCAGGCGAGATATGATCGGTTCGACGAATTTATGCTCGGTATACATACTTCACCCCCACCACGCCAACCCCAAACGACAAAAAACCGACATCACTGTCGGCTTACCGTCTTCTTATATACTCAATTCACTTAAACCAGCCCTTCTCCTTAAACCGGGATATCGCTTCAATCCGGTTTCCAACGCCAAGCTTATCTAAAATCGTGGAGATGTAATTTCGTACTGTACCAGGCGTCAAATACAACTCGCCAGCGATTTCTTTCGTGGTCTTCCCTTCAGCAATAAGCCCAAGCACTTGGCTTTCACGCTCCGTCAGCGGATTTACCGTCTCATCCCCGTCCCCGTAGGCAATGTCAACGAGTTCTGGTGCGTAAATCCGTCTGCCGTCCATTATCGTTCGGATTGAACTGACAAGCTCTTCAATCGGACTGTCTTTCAATAAATAACCGCGTACGCCTGCTTTCCTCGCGCGTTCGAAGTAACCTGTTCTGGCAAATGTCGTCAGGATAATGATCTTACAAGGTTCGTCATGCAGCGCTTCTGCTGCGTCAAGCCCCGTCATCACCGGCATTTCAATGTCCATGATGCAGACATCCGGCTGATGTTCTTTCACCAGCGCAACCGCTTCTTCCCCATTTTTTGCTTTTCCGACGACTTCCATATCATCTTCCATATTCAATAATGAGCCAAGTGCTCCAAGCATCATCCCTTGGTCTTCCGCTATGACAATACGTATCACATCAATCACTCTCCATAATATGTTGTATGACCGCAGGAACACGAATCGATAATTTCGTTCCTTCGCCACCCTCGACTCGAAGGCTTCCATTAACAAATTCAAGTCGCTCGCGCATGCCAGTCAAGCCATTGCCAGGTGACGTTTCTCCGCCCCTAGTAATACCGATTCCGTCGTCCACCACATTGATGACAAATTCATTCGGCAATTGTTCAAACGACACGCAGCAAGTTTTGCCAAAACTATGCTTCACAACGTTTGTCACGGCTTCTTTCAAACACATACTCAGCACGCTTTCCACGATGGCCGGGATGTTGGTGAACGATGGATTCCCCTTAATGGTGTACTCCATTTCAGCTGCCTTCAACATCTGCTTAATGCGAATCACTTCATCTTCCAATTTCGTTGCCCGCATGCCCGCCACTAACTCCCGAACTTCCTTCAGCGCTGTGCTGGCCGTCTGTCTTATATCCTGTAACTCTCTTTCGGCAGCTCTAGGATCACGAGACACTAGCTTGCCAGCTAAATCACTCTTTAAGCCAATCAATGATAGCTTTTGGCCAAGTGTATCATGTAAATCACGAGAAATCCGTTCCCGCTCCTCCACTATAATTAACTCCGAAATCCGTTCGTTGGCATGCTCCAATTGACCTACCAAGTTTTCACGCTTATTTCGGTTGTATAAATTGAATGGCAATAATACGATACCAATCACCGAGATGAGGATGAAATGAACTTGCGGAAGAAATAACTCGAGTTCGATGAAAAAACCTGCGACAATCGCAATGATTGTAATGGCAATATGTAGCCCGTATATTATGAAGAATCCAACTTGATTGCGAATATTACCTATGAAAAACGCAGTGAATATGGATAAATACACATAGCCGAATAACAGTGTCATAACGACGTTAATCACAATTTCAAAACTGATCCACATATAAACAAGTCCGCTTTTCGATTTGAATGAAAATCGATACGACAGGAAAAATAAGAATAACAATGAAATCCCAATGGAAATTTCAATGGGCGACGATGATCTGAATATGAAAAAGAATGGCAGAAAACAAAATACTGCCCACGCATAAATACTAAGCCAAGGGTTTTTCGGGAAAATACTATACCAACTTTGCATATCTTTGTTTCACCGTCCTGTCTATACTTTCCATTGTACCAAATAGTGAGACGAAAAAAACAGCCATCCTCTGAAGAGATGGCTGTTTTACGTATTATTCTGCGTCTAAACTTGTGCGTTTCGGTTTCAAATCGATTGAAGAACTTGCTGATTTCAGCATATGCTTCACGTCTTTAAACGCGATAAACCTTTTTTTCTCAGGATCATATAAACGGTAACGGATTGACGACAAACTTTCTTTAATCGTAATCGTTGTTGCTTGGTGAAGAGGTGGTGTCGATTCATGTGCTATTTCCAAGTTGTAATTCGGAACACGTGGTGACAAGTGATGGACATGATGGAAACCGATGTTTCCTGTCGCCCACTGCAACACACGCGGTAACTTGTAGTATGAACTGCCATCAATAGCAGCTTTCACATAATCCCACTCAGATTCCTCTTCAAAATACGAGTCTTCAAATGTATGTTGAATGTAGAATAACCAGATACCTAGTGCTCCTGCAACGAACATTGTTGTTCCTTGTATAAGAACGAATGCCTGCCAGCCGATAAGTAAGATCATACCTGTGTAAAGGGCAACAAGTATTGCGTTCGTCAAATACGTATTGTTACGCTCTTTCTTACGTGCATCTTTACGGTTGAAACGGCTTGAGATAAGTACAAGGAAAAGCGGTCCGAAACCAAACATAACGATTGGGTTACGGTATAAACGGTAAGCAAAACGCTGCCATTTTGATGCTTCAACGTACTCTTCAACCGTCATGACCCAAATGTCACCTGTACCACGCTTGTCGAGATTCGAGCTTGTTGCATGGTGAATCGAGTGTTCACGTTTCCATTTTTCATAAGCAAACAGTGTAAGAACACCAGTAATGGTGCCGACGATATCATTTGTTTTTTTGTTTTTAAAGAATGAACCGTGCGTGCAATCATGGAAGATGATGAATGTCCGAATGACAAATCCTGCTGCAATAACACAAAGTCCAAGCGTTAACCAAATTGACACCGACAAACTTTGGTACGCCAAGAACCATAGGACTATAAACGGTATAACAGTATTGATAAGCTGCATAATACTTTTCTTTTTATCTGACTTAGCAAAAGGGGCAACGTCTTTGTGTAGCTGTTTTGTTTTTTCTTTAGACATGTTGTATTATCCTCCTTCAATCTTATGTTCTTTTTCTGATTCGCTATCTTGAATCTAATGATAAAGAACTTTCGGACTTCACAGAAGACATAACTGTCATGATTTTCGATATGACAGATGTCACTTATTGTGAATTAATTCACAAGGATAGATTTTCGATACAAAAAGGGCTTAACCTAGATTTCCGGGTTAAGCCCTTCTTATATTGTCCTTATTTAACTACCATCTTCAGCAGTCACACGATTACGCCCTGTCCGTTTTGAGTCGAACAATAAGTCATCTGCATATGTATGGCCCTTTTCGATGCTTGTATGATCTGTAAAACGCTTGTAGAAAAGGCCGAACGAAGCAGTATATGAGATATATTGTGGCTCGCCTTTGAACTCAGCTTTTACAAAACTTCTTTCCACTTCTAGACGCAAACTTTCGACAAGTTCCTTTACCCCGTCATAGTTACGATTGCGTATAAAGAGCGTGAATTCTTCACCACCCGTCCGGAACAGGCAATCATCTTTTTCTAGATGACCCTGCAGCAGCTTTGCAAAATGGATGATTACGGTATCACCGACCGCGTGATTGAAGGTATCATTCACCTTTTTAAACTGGTCGATATCGCATACGACTACCCCGAATGGTGCATCGTACAATTTAGGCTGTCCCATTTGTTTATCCATGAACGCCCGATTTCTAGCCCCTGTCAGGAAATCTGTGTATGCCATTTCTTCAAATTGATTGCGCTCCAATTTGTCTTGCATATTTTGCGACTTCAATACAAACGAACGACTGACAATGTAATTCAGCATGAACAGTGCAATGAGTGATTCCCATCGTCCTTCTATCAGAAAAACGAATAGCAAGGCATTTGTAAAACCCGTTTTCCAAAGATCAAGTATACTCCGATCCTTTAGGAACGCCCATGCAGCTTGACGGGTTTGAATACTTTTTTCCAAGTACAGCAAACTTAATAACGTCAAATCCGATATATACATCGTTATACCATTGAGTAAAAGGATGAGCAACCAGAAGCCAAATGGGAACGGGGTAAAATAAGGGATGAATGCGTAAAACAAATAATACCCTGCCACATTCGACAACGTGAACGCCCCGATATTGTACATTGTATCAATGACTGAATCTGAGCGTTTTTCATTCTTTATTTTCCTTAGTAGATAGACAGACGACCTGTATACGATCTGATAGAGAAATACACCATATGGACCGGCAAAAAGAACGAATGCCAAGCCATAACTGATGCCATATTCAATATTCAGTTTCCCTGTTTTCGTCCAGGTTTGTAAATGATTATACAATATCGAAAATAACCAAAATAAGAAAAGGCCGAAGTAGAAATGCTGCGCCTCAATCTCCACTTTTTCTGCGGTGAGAGACAAAGCAGCTGCAGCTAGAAAAAGGGATAGGTTGAAAATAGCGTTCGGTTTCACACCCCACCTCTTTTTCTTTACCGTCATTTCAACATACCACCATCTACTTCTAGGACGGTCCCGTTAATAAAATCAGATTCATCGGAAGCTAAAAACAGATAAGCATTCGCTACGTCTTCTGGCGTACCAAGTCGAGTATACGGCGTCATCATCTTAATTTGCCCTAAGATCTTTTCTGGAATCGTATCAATCATATCTGTTTCGATGAAACCGGGAGCGACAGCGTTTACATTGATGCCCTGTCGACCGAACTCCTTCGCCCATGTTCTTGTCATACCAATGACGCCCGCTTTTGCCGCGGCATAATTCGTTTGACCGACGTTGCCACCCGTTCCCGCAATCGAAGACGTATTAATGATTTTCCCTTTCCCTTGGCTAAGCATTGTCGGAAGGAACGCTTGCGTACAATTAAAAACACCCGTCAAATTCACGTCAATCACTCGCTTAAAGTCATCCACTTCAAGCTTCAGCATCATCGCATCTTTTGTAATGCCAGCATTGTTAATGAGGATATCCACTTTACCAAACTGTTCAATCACTTTTGTGGCCATCTCTTTGACATTTTCACTATCGGACACATCCGCCTGGAAGAAAGCGGCCTCGATTCCCAATTCATGCAGTTGTTGCGCTTTCGCCTCTCCAGCTTTTTTATCAAAATCAACGATAGCAATCTGTGCTCCATTTTTCCCAAAAAGCTTGGCAGCGACTGCACCAATTCCATTTGCTCCACCTGTTATGACCACTGTTTTATATTGTAAACGCATGTAAAGAACCTACTTTCGCTTATGATTTAATAGACTATTTTAATAACTCTTATATTACCATATTTATTAGCACGCCATAAGGAAATTTCCAAGAACATAAGCGCAAGCGTTTGTTCAACCCTATCTAATAGTAAGGATGCAGCTCAATCTCTCCTGGAAAGCCTCATACAGGACGAGATTGTATAATTTCCTAGACAATAAAAAACAGATACCCCTCGAATGGAGTACCTGTTCCACCTTATTAATTTCCGTAGTTCTCCACTGCTTTTTTAATCTGGGGGCCGCTAATCGAGTAATGAGTCGCCTGCCAGACTGCTTGTCCATCTTTCAATAAAAACAGTTGCGGCGATTGGTGTTCAACGTGCAGATTACTTTCGATTTCATTGGAAACGGGCCGACTTTCCTGTACTTTAAGAAAGTATTTCGGTACCTCTTCTGCGGATGTCTCAAATGCATTGTAGGCTGCTGCACTAACTGGACACGTCGTACTATGTTTTAAAACGAACAAAGGATTCTCTTTCGATTGTTCCAATACGTCATACCACTCATTAACAGTGCGTAATTCTTTCATGATCTTCAGCTCCTTCTATTTAATATGTTTTCCCGTTAGAGTTAGTCGTAAACACTTGCTCATCTACGGATGTTAACCAAGAGAGCAGTTCAAGCATTCTGTTTAACTCTTTTTCCGCTACATTGTTCATACATGAAATTTGAAGCCAATTTCTTTCGCGTAAATAAGCGCTCTCGTAATGAACATTGAAACCATTCAAAAACAGGTTATCCCCCAGCTGCATTGCGGATAAATCTTTTGGTAAAGCAATCGTAACAATTGCATCTGCAGCATATTTCTCCGACGCCAAGATTGTCAAACCTGCCTGTTCAACGGCGTTCCTGACTTTACGCGCACGATTTGAAATAGCCGCAAAGACTTCTGCCAGCTGCTCAAATCTCAGTAAAGCCGTGTCGAGCGCAGATACCAAGTTGGATGACTGGGTATACGGAATCCCTCGTGCTGCTGCATATGTACCTAAGTCCAAATAGCGCGGCAAGTTATCATTTGCGGGGATTTCTTCATTATGAAATACGAAAGATAGACCTGTATAACTTAATAGTCCTTTGCCACTGACACCTGTTGCATAAGCAACTCCAGTGAGATCAACTGCTGTTGTCCCAATCGCACTCACACAATCCACAGCGAGTGTAATGCCGAATTGTGAACAGAACTTTTTGAATGAATTCAAATCGTTCAGCACACCCGTCGACGTTTCGCAATGGACAACCCATAACCAACTGTAGCGACCCGAGCATAATGCAGCTTCAATTTCATCGGCATCGAAAGGGGTCCCCCACTCGATTTCCATTGTGTCAAACCCCATTCCAAAACGCTGGGCATGATCAGTGAGTCTAAAGCCAAATTCCCCGTTCACAAGTATAAGACCTTTACCACTGTGCATACTTAACTGAGCCGCAACAACGTCATTCGCAAGCGTACCTGTCCCTTGAAGGAGTTGGACGTACTTTGCACCAGTCAGCGCGGTCAGCTTATCTTTCACGCGTTGCAAAACACTTTCAAATTCAGATGAACGATGTGAGAATGGTTCTGCCATCACGGCCTTTCTTACGTCTTCAGAAATTGTTGCAGGACCTGGTAGGAAATTGACGAGTGGTTTTGAAATCCTGCCCGCAACGCCCGCTTTAAATGTTTCTTTCGTCAAATACATCGGCTGGAAGGCAGCTTCCGCTGTTCCCGTCAATTGTGCAAATGGTAAAAACCCTAGTTGTCCATATAATTTCTGTTCTCGAACCGTTCCCGAGATGAGCGCAGCATCATAGCCCGCTTTAAGGCAATATTGAACTAACGCCTGGGTAAGGCCAAGAAATGCCCTGCCATTCCGATAGTCCTGTTCAATCGCAAGAAGCCTGATTTCTACAGGGTTTTTGGATTGAAACGGTAAGTGATGTTCAACTGGACCAATTTTTCCGTCGAGCGAGAAGGGACGTTCACTTCGTATCGCGATCATTCCGACGACCCGATTATCTTTCTTGCAAATTATATATGTATTTTCATCATGAAATTTGTCGACAAGCTTTCTTGATTCGTTTTGGTCATGCTGCGGAATCTCCTCGGCAAACGTACGGTAATTCAACTCATGAATCTGTTCGAATTCCAAAGCCGTTTCTGCAATTTTATAAATAAAACTCATTCTATCAACCCTTTTCTGGCATAAGTTTCTGCTTCAAGTCAGCTCGATGTGTAAATAAAAGAAGTAGCGATAATAAGCAGGCTGCTATGAATACAGGAATTCCATATGAAAATGCTAGTACTAAAATCGGCATCAATAGGACCGCAGTTAGTCCGGCTAATGTGAAGCTTTTTAGGAACGGATAGAATACGAAGAATAAGCCCACAAACACAGCAAACAGTAGTGGATTGAATGCAAGCATACCGCCTATGAAAGTGGATACTCCCATCCCGCCACGAAACTTCAAGAATAGTGGATACACATGTCCCAAAGTCACAGCGAATAGCGCACAAAGTTCTACGGCCACTCCGAATCCAAGCCACTTGGCAACGAAAATAGCCAGTGCCCCCTTCAATGCGTCTCCGATGAATGTCGCAACGAATGCTTTTTTGCCAAGCACCCTTCCGGCATTACGTGCTCCAGGATTTCCGCTTCCTTCTATTCGTATATTTTTCTTAAAAAAGAAATTACTAATAATCGAGCCTGTCAGCACATTTCCCAATATGTACGAGCCAACTACTAAAAGTATGAGTGTCATAATCGATCCTTTATGGTAAATGATAGGTTCTTTCTAGTGTAGCATCTTTCTTGAACTTTTATAAAAACTTTTCAACTTGTCCGTCATGATTATTCTTTGTCGTTTTCACTTAGAAGTAGTATACAATTATAGTTAATTGAAAGGAGTGCATTCAGTGCGTGAACTATCATTTCGTCTTCTAGTAGCATTTGTTCTTTGCATCTTCTTCGGTATAGCTTTTGGATATATCGCTGCCGCTGTCGGGAATGAATCGATTGTACATTTCGATACTGCTGTTATTGGATTTGTCCAAGGACTGGAAGCACCATGGCTGACATCTATTATGAAAGTGTTTACGTGGATTGGTTCAGGTTACGTCGTTGCTCCAATTGCCTTGATTGGATTTATCGTTCTATACTTTGTACTGCGCTACCGTCATCAGGCGTTTCTACTGATTGCTGTGATTGCCGGAACCGTCTTATTAAACGGCGCGCTCAAAATTTATTTCAAGCGCGAACGACCGGAAATTCATCGTATTATGGATGCAAATGGCTTTAGCTTTCCGAGTGGTCATTCGATGATGGCATTCGCTCTTTACGCAATTATTGCGTATATCGCTTGGCGTAATGTAAAAACAACAACGAGCCGTGTTGTTCTTGTTCTATTCACTGCCGTTATGATCGTCATGATCGGCACAAGTCGTATTTACCTTGGTGTCCACTATCCAAGCGATATTGTTGGAGGATACGCAGTAAGTGCACTTTGGGTAACGATTGCCATTTCAGTGTACGCGTATTTTCAGAACAAACTTAAGAAGACTGTTTCACGTCGATGAATGACGTGAAGCTGTCTATTTAAGCCGCACGACTAGTCAGTTGAAGAGACTGGCCTTTTTTAATTCATTTCCTGGGAAATCCCCATAAGGTAGTACTATGCTCCAAAACCACCAACGCCAACTATGAAAATCAGCAATACATAGACTATAATAATTAGCGAAATAATTCCCATTCCAATATATTTTAAGGAACCAATTTCTTTTGATTTAATTGCTTTAATACCTACTATAAAACTCGCTATCCCCATAAAAATCGTATTAAACTCCGATTAGGAAAGCATTACTACATTCTATCCAAAATACCTGGTTGTTTCTTCCTCTGAAAGTATTTTTGGCGTAAGCCCTCCAAGTTCAATGTACTCTGTGCGCCCATTTATTTTTATAATGAAAACATTACTGGTTTTCGTAGGCGATATCGAGTCGGCCCAGATGTTTTTAGTCGAGTAATAATCTTTTATTTCCTGCGCGATGGATAAAGGGATTGACGCGTTAGCAATAGCGACCGAGTTATCTTCAATAGACTGTAATGCCTGCGCTTTTGGGTCATTCTGGTCATGAATCTTTTGCAATAAATCAATGACCTCCCCGAATCCGATGATTAGAATCCCACAAATAGAATATGTGAAAATGGGATACAGAAAACTGCCTAACCCGATTCCATTCGAAAATACCCCACCGAACGTCATGATAAATATAAATCCCTGAATAATGCCCCATGCAATCACAGCCAGTCCGACACCTTTTAACGCGAACCCAATACCTGTGCGCTTTGCGAATAATTCGCTCATCCAAGTCAATCCCTTCCATTTTCGAACTCTTCTATTGTAACTATACGTACGTTAATGGAATTAGTTTCATTCGGATTTTGGTACAATGAAAATAACGCGAGGAGGCTGTTGTTTATGAATTTATTCACAGAACGTGTCATCAGAATCATCCAAGGTATACCTGCTGGCCATGTCATGACGTACGGCCAAGTTGCAGCTGCAGCTGGGAGTCCACGCGGTGCTAGACAAGTCGTGCGGGTATTGCATTCAATGAGTAAAAAATATGAGTTACCTTGGCATCGAATCATCAATGTACAAGGCGCTATTTCATCTCCCGCCAATGCGGAAAGCAAAGGGTATGACCAACGGGGATTACTCGAGATGGAAGGAATTAAATTTAATGAGGATGGAAAGGTAGATTTAACTGTATATCGCTGGTTTCCTCTTGACGGCGAGGAGGGTTAAAGAGGGATTGGTACATTCTCAGCATCCCTTTTTGTAAATCTGTAATCGATATGATAGGATGTGTTAGGGAACTTTCGTTTATCTATATTAAAGTTCTATGGAACTAACTTATACTGTTTCCATAGGGGGTATTGTCGATATACGGCTTGCCCGTTCTATGAAAGGTTTAATGGATTAGGAGTGAGACATATGTTGAAAGACTTTAAAGAATTTGCACTCAAAGGCAATGTTATCGACCTTGCCGTTGCAGTTGTAATAGGGGCAGCATTCGGAAAAATCGTGTCATCCCTGGTAGAAAATATTATTACACCTTTAATTGGACTACTTTCAGGAGGCGTCGATTTCTCCGGACTCAGTTATACTTTTCTTAAAGCTGAAATCAAGTACGGCGTATTCATCCAATCTGTTTTCGACTTTATCATCGTCGCATTTGCAATCTTTATGGCAATCCGATTAATGATGAAATTTAAACGAAAAGAAGACCCAGTAGTTGAAGAAGCATTACCTGAAGTGGAACCTAAAGAAGCGCTACTCATAGAAATCCGCGACTTGCTGAAAGAAGGAAAAACACTTTAAGATTTATTTTGAAAAAGGACAACCCTGACGGTGGGATTGTCCTTTTTTTGATTATAGTGAGAGATAGTGTTCTACGATTCCAATTATCAAAAGCCAAAAAATCTTCCTCCAAACAACAGATTGTCAGGCATTTGATCGGTTTGAGGTTATTTATGATCGGTTGGCAGATGGATATGCTCGGTTGGAGCCGGATATGATCGGTTGGCTAAATTTATGATTGGTCTAGCAATAGATATGATCGGTTAGGGCCAGATATGATTGATTGGCTAAATATATGATTGGTCTAGCAATGGATATGATTGGTTTAGCATGGATATGCTCGGTCAAGGTGGATAATATGATCACTCCCCAAGCAGGAACAGATCTAATCCAATAACCAATCCGCCACAATTGGTAACACCACGGCCTAGATAACATTGCCTGTCAATCTCAGTGGTGGTATAATGGAAACAGGATTTATTGTCTAAAAGGAGTGATAGTCAATGTGGTTCATATACATCATGTTCGCACTGTTTGCATTCGTACTCGTTGGTAATATCGCAGGTCTAATTCGTACATTCAGCAGCCATAAATAAGTACATGAAAAAAGCCCTCCATTATCGGAGGGCTTTTTTTGCATGTTACGCGGTTATATCGCGTTTGATGAATGTTGTATAACTGATAATGAGGAAGATCACGATATAAACTGCAAGAACGGCGAGTGAAAACGACATCGTAATGCCTTCTACAATCCGAAAGTCCGTTTCATAGATTGTCAAATCCATATGCGTAAAGACAATGTATTTCACGACTTCATATTTTGCCAGCAGCATAACCAACGTCGAGCCCATAAAGTAGATGAATAATGACAGCCCGATTGCAAGTGAGCTGGAACGGAAGACGCTACCAATCATGAATGCAAACGTTGCTGTCACAAAAACATTTCCGAATGACAGGAGCAGTATATAGAGCCCTTTCCCCCAAACAGATACTTCAACAACTTCTTTACCATTCCAAACAAGTTCTTGCCCTTGGCCGGATTGGAAGAAGAGATATGCGCCAAGTATAGATACAATGAACCCGATGAGCATAAGTAGAATACCGAACAAGATGACTGTCACATACTTCGACGTTAATATTTTCCATCTCTTTACAGGACGGGATAATAACATCTTAATCGTTCCTTGCGTAAATTCAGAAGCGACAATCCCCGCAGCAACAATAACCGTCAGTAAAACAGCGATGGAGCCGATACCACTTGAATTCATAATCATACTTTCCCGACTATTGCCGTTCAGCGGTTCTATTGAATTCGCAAGGCGGTATTCAAGAACTTTCTCTTTGTCTTCTAGACGTTCCCGTTCGCTGTCCACAAGTGTTGTGGTTCCAAGCTGCTCTTTTGTAATGGTCAATTCGCCTTGCACAGATGTTTTCCAATCTGGTTCATCGTAATTAGACATCGTGTCGATCCATTTCGTCAGACCTAACATTCCTAAAATCGCAACAACGAGTAGACCGGTCATAATCCAAGTTGCTTTTTTACTCCATAGTTTCATCCATTCATTTTGTATGAGCTTCAGCAATCTGGCCACCTCCAGTCATTTCTAGGAATTGATCTTCGAGCGTCTTGCGGTGTGGCTGAACTGCAAACAATTGCATCTCATGTGCCGCAATCTGCTGGATGAGCCCTGGAATTTGTGTTTTCTCTGCATTGATGATAAATCCTTCTTTGTGCGCTTCCACATTGAACCCTTCAGCTTTTAGCATACTTTCCGCTGTTTCCGCTGGGAATGCTTCAATGTAATAATGCGATTCCTGTTCCTCTGTCATATCACGAATATCAATTAGTTTGCCATTCTGAATGACCGCAATCCGGTCACACATAAGTTCAATTTCCGACAGCATATGGCTCGAAACAAAAACAGAAACACCTTCTTCTTCCGCAATCATTTTGAGATACGTCCGGAACTCGCGAATTCCCGCAGGATCCAGTCCGTTCGTCGGCTCATCGAGGATCAGAAACTTCGGACGGTGCAAAAGTGCCTGCGCAAGCCCCAGTCGTTGCCTCATCCCAAGTGAATACGTCGAGACCTTTTCATGGATACGGTTCTGCATGCCCACTTGGTTAATAACTTCTTCGATTCGTGCCTTCGTAACGCCATCGTGCATACGTGCAAAATGCAATAAGTTTTTATAGCCGGACATGAACTTATACATTTCCGGGTTTTCAACGATAACGCCGACTTTGGAAAGCCCCTCTTCAAAATCATCAGCAAGTAATTTTCCGTCGATGATGATATCTCCGCCCGTCGCCTCCATCAGACCAACCATCATACGAATTGTCGTCGTTTTCCCCGCCCCGTTTGGACCGAGGAATCCTGTAATTTGTCCCGGATACAGTGACAAACTCAAGTTGTCGATAATTTTTTTCTTGCCAATCGTTTTCGATAAATTCTTCAATTCGACTATCGGTTTCATTTCCATGTCAACTTCCCTCCCTAATGAAAAGCGCAAGGCGCCATTTTAGATGCGACAGGCATAAGGCGGACCGGCGAAGCGGCATTCCTTTGCCGAGTAGCTGGGCTGACTTATGACCCGAGCGTCTGGCGCCTGGAGCTAGACACTGTTCAATATTGAAAAACTTATACTTCTCTTCTAAACAGTGACACCATCCATGAGGTGGCATCTTTCCCGTACGTATCGCGGATTATGTCAACCGCTTCGTGCGCGATTATTCGTCCCCCTCTTAGTACTACGATTTCATCGAGCAATGGTTCCACTTCTTTTAATTCATGCGTCGACAAAAGGACGGTTTGTCGCTCCGGATCAGTAAAACGGATAAGCCCTTTCGCGATATCATCACGCACCATCGGATCCAGGCCGGAGAACGGTTCATCTAGCAAATAGTAATCAGCTTCACGCCCAAGAGTCACTGCAATTTTGACACGTCCGCGGTTCCCTTTTGACAAATTTTTTATTTTCGAATCCAGAGATAAATTCAAAAACTGCGCAATTTCTTTAGCTTTCGCCGTATTAAAATCAACGAACTGAGATTCATAAAACTCAATAAGCTGACCTACCGTAAAATACGGATAGAATAGATCCGCGTCTGGCATATAAGCAATATTGCTTGCCACTTTGCGTGTAATGCGACTTCCGCTGAACGTTGCCCTTCCCGAATCCGGCGTCACTAACCCAGAAATCAGTTTCAACAGCGTCGTTTTTCCACTACCATTCTCTCCGACAAGGCCGATGATTTTTCCTTGCGGCAAGGAAAGCGTAAGGTCTTCAAGCGCTTTCCTCCGGCCGTACTTTTTCGTTATATTCTTCAGTTCAATCATCTTTTCCACCCCGTTCTTGTAGGTGCTGCAGCATTTCAGTCGTCGTAAAACCCAGTGCTTCAACACTTTGAATGAATGACGTCACAAGCTGTTCCTTCATTTCATTACGAAGCATAGCGATCTTCAATTCATCTTCCGTCACAAAAGATCCCTGGCCCCTCTTCGTGTCGGTGATTTCCATCTGCTCCAGCTCCTTATAGACGCGTTGCATCGTATTGGCATTCACACCGGCTTCAACAGCATAATCACGAACGGATGGCAATTTCTCCCCAGGATTCAGCGTTCCACGAATAATATCGCCCGTAATCAGGTCGATGAGCTGCTGATAAATTGGTTTGTCTGGAAGAAAATCTATGCCCATCATTACAACCTCACTTTCTTTTCAAACAACATTGCTCCAGCAACGAAATAGAGTGCCGTCAACAAACCGTAGAGGATAAGACTGCCGATTGTTAAAATCGATCCGCTCGGGACAATATAATTGTTAAACATTAAGATGTCTACCGTTTTAATCGGGCCGTGCATTGGCCCCATTTCCATTACTAGTTGGAGTATTTCCGTAAACCAGACATATCCCCAACCAATGATCCATATGTTGACCAAGGCAATAATCACGATGATTGAGAACAAGCCAATATGGGAACGAAACACTTGGTATATCGACCAGAAGAAAAAAACGATTGCCATTACATAAATAGCGTTCAACAAAATGACAACACCCACACTAAGATATAAAAACAGATCATCTACAAGAGGAACCGCCCCATCGCGTGCGTAATTGGAGATAGCTGCAATCGTCCCGCACAACAAAAGCGAACAGCCAACAGTTAGGACAATGAGTGAGAACTTTGCGTAAACAAGCTGCCGTATTGATGCTGGGGAATGAAGCCAAATGTCTAGACGCCCCATTTCCTTTCCAAGGCTATCGAAAAATAACGATACCGCCATAATCAAGTGGAGCATGAAACAAAGGGCAATCATCGGTTGAATTGAAGCGTAAAAGTCTTCCGGCAACCCATAAGCTATGCGATTTACTCCCAAGTATTGAATCACACTAGTGATTAATACAAAGATAACAAGTCTCCATTTCATTTGCGCCCATTCTTTTCGCAATAATCCTTTCCATTTTTTCATATGGTCTACAACCTCACTTTCTTCTCAAAAAGGACAGCTGCAATAATGAACATTATGAACGTGAAGAAAATATCGAATATAATTTCACCCGTGTAAAAAAAAGTTTCAGCATGCTCGAGGTAAATAAAATCCACATTAATTTTCGGATTTTTGATTTTCATTAAATCAATAGGGCCTATTAGAATTAGTTTCTCATATAGTTCGGAGAGGACAAATAAACTATATAGCCGAGAAGCAACAAGGAATATAATAATCGTAGCAACAATTGAAAATCCCTTTAAATATGGCTTCATAAGTCGGTCTATGACCCAGAAGAAAAACCCGATACTCATGAATATTATCGATACTGCAAAAATCATGACTATAAAAATACTTCCAAAGAAAAACAAATCATCAAATGTAGCCATTGTAGAGCTGAATAATACGTGTTGAACGGCAAGAACCAGTGTTGGAATTAACAATCCCACAGCACCAATAAGGGATGCAAAAAATGCTTTCGCTCCAACCAATTTAAAAATGGACGCCGTCGAATGAAACCACACATCCGGACGTTTTATTTCCCTTTCCAACATAATAAACAATGCAATAACCGGTGCTAATACACTTGCACCCGCCCAAATAAAACAGATAACAAGCACCACTTCAAAAACATGTACTTCAAGACCAAAAATGTTGGCTATTAGATGTGGAACAAACGACATTACAATAATCCCAAGCAATGCACTAACGAGTAACGGCCACTTCAACGTCACCCATTCTTTTTTCAACAATCCATTCCACTGCTTCATCAGCGTTCCCCCTCTACATGTCGGTGTATTAGTTAAATAGTACACTATATGCAAGGATGTTGTAAAGGGATTTGTTGGGATAAATTCACCCATTCAAAAAACACCTCTTCCTTTCAAGCGGATGAGGTGTTTTAGTTAAAGAAAACTATTGACGATAAGCTGGATGATCAACGCTATCGTGATAATGCGCAATAATATTTTAACGTGATCCGGATTCAACCTTTCAGCAAGTCGCACACCGATTTGTGCGCCCGATAAGGAACCGGCCATGAGTACAAAGGCAATTGGCCAAATAATCTTACCCATGGCAATATAGCTGATGGCTGCACCAAATCCACTTGAAAACGTTGCAAGACGGCCAAAGCCAATTGCCCGAATGTACGCAATTCGTAAGTGACCGAACAAATACAGAAGTAGAGTGCCTTGCCCCGGTCCAAACATCCCATCGTATATTCCAATTCCGAGTAATCCCGGAATCGCTACTTTCGTCGGCCTTAAGCTTTCTTCCCCTGAGAAGTCTACTTTGGAAAGGAATGATGTAAGAAAAGCAATGATAAGAAGAATAACCGCTATAATGTACATTGTACTTTCCGTCAAGCGTGTTGCTATAAAACCACCTGTAAATCCACCGAAAAGTGATATAGGTATAATCCAAAATGATTCTTTAAATGTAACCTGCTTTTTCAGTAGGACTGTTATAAAAGTAGAAAACGAACTAACTGTTGTTGAAATCTTCCCAGCCCCAAGGACAGAGTGAATTGGGATACCCATGAGCAACATAGCCGGGACCGTAATCAGGCCACCCCCACCTGCAAGCGTTCCAAGTGTCATCGCAGCCATTCCAATGAAAAATATAAGTATGTAATCCATTCCCCACACTTCCTTCATTTATAGTATACGATTATTTAACCAATTGGGAAAATCAATCACTTTCATTCAAGCTGATAAGGATTCCTTATGTACTAGTCTCGGAAAATGGTATTAGTGAAACAGCTGAATGGAGATTATACTGAAGGTATTACGTTCAGAGGAGTGTTGAGCAATGAGCAAGTTTCTAACAGGAATTGATCATATCCAAATTGCAGCGCCGCCCGAGTCTGAAGATAAAGCACGGAAGTTTTACGGGGAATTGCTCGGTATGGAGGAGATTCCAAAACCAGAAAACTTGAAGGGGCGCGGGGGTTGCTGGTTCCTTTGTGGCTCACAAGAAGTGCATATCGGTATTCAGCAGGATTTCATGCCTGCGAAAAAAGCGCATCCCGGTTTTACAGTGAATGCACTGGAGCAATTGAAATTACGGTTGGAAGAAGCTAATTATCCGTTTAGTGAAGAACTTCCAATCGAAGGGCGATCACGCTTTTTTACACATGATCCTTTTGGCAACCGAATTGAGTTTTTGGAATTTGAATGAAGCAATACGGAAGTTGCTCAAAATTCGTTTCATAGCGCAGCAGGATGCATAAGCTGCGTCCTGCTGTTTCAAGAATGAGGTGGCTTTCACTTATAGTTTTAGCGGTTGCCATGACAGTTTGACGCGTTGTCATGACAATTGTCCTAATTACCTTTACAATCCATTACGCTTCAATAATTTCTCGCTCCTGCACATCTAGCCTCTCTAATTCATGCAGCAATTCATCACGCTTTCTCGCAAGTCGGTCTTGAACCTTGCGTACGTCTTGAAGCACATCGTTCAGCTTACTTTTCGCGTCTGTAATGCGGGAATGAACCATCCAGTCCGAAAAAATATTATCGAAAAACAGATCAGTAAATGTAAAGATATCATTTTTGTTCACCGTGAATGATTCAGTCGCGGCATTTTGGACATCCATCAGTTCAGTCTCAAAATGGCGGAGGGCACGTTGCGCGCGATGGACAAGATCATCGGAGCTATTAATTTCGGAGTATTTAAGAGCCGATACCAGCAAGCCACCGCCAAGGAACGTATCCCATACCGACAATCCTTCTGCCGCCCCAAGCTTCTCCAGCGCCGCATCGAGTGCCCGATTTGCCTTGTTACCTGCATCGCAGGCTTCGTCAATTTCACGCAGCATTGAACGCAGTCTTACTCTATCATCTGCTATTTTTTGTAACGTCCCATTCGCAATTGTGTCATTGAATCGAATCCACGTCTCTTTTTCCTTCAGAAAATCCGCCCACTCTTCCTCGATATAGTCGAAGTCTGGATTTTTAATCTCTTCACGTAATCGGATCGCTTCCGCTTCCAAGTCCGTCACTACTTTTTCTGCTTCATTATAATGGAGCTCCGCATCCGCTGCTTCTGAAATCTCCTTCTCCACTTTTTCATCCCACTTGCCTGTCCACTCACTTATCTTATTCATAAAAGAAAACTTGCCAAGCTTCACTACATCCTGTTGTTCTTTTGTCAGTTTTTCATGCAAGTTATCACGTTGTATAATCGCGTCTTTAAGTTTTACCTCCGCGCCCTCAAGACGCCTTTTCACTCGGTTGCGCTCAGTACGTATCATCGTCAATTCCATTTGTCGTTCTTGTATTTCCTGTCTCATTGACTCCACCCCTTTCTCTGTTATACGAAAATAAGTGGATGAAGTTTCATTTACACATTATATTTTACCCACATGTGGATAACAATCAATGAATTTTCATGGGAATTAACTTATCCACAGCTATTTATTGCTATCAATCAAGGTTTATCCACCCTTAAAGGTATATGCTAGAAGTGGAGGTGTTTCCATCATGCATAAACTGCTGTCAATTGCAATCGTTCTTATACTCCCCCTCTCCGCCTGCGGAAAAGAACCCGCAGTTTCTACACTGCCTGATCCCGTGCCTGACCAGGAAATGTTTTCATCAGAAGAAGGTTTATCACTTGTATTGGACGAAGATTCATTCGTCGGTTCGCCACCCATCATTAAGACGCTTGTACGAAATAACAGCACATCCGATTACCAGTTGGGCGAATTTTATCATATAGAAGTAAATAAAGATGGCAAGTGGTATATTATTACGTATTCAGATGCCGTATTCTTAAAAAATCCGTCCTTCAAAGACTATGGAAACGTGTTGTCAGCCGGCAGTGAAGCACGCCAGACCTTTTCGGTCGACGCGCTCGGCGTGACACTGATTCCAGGTGAATACCGTCTTGTGAAAACATTTATTTCAACAGGCGAGCCAATGCACGAATTATCCGTTGCTGTGCCATTTTCAGTGGAATAAGAAATAAACCGGAACAAAGCATATGAGCCTTGTCCCGGTTTATCAGTTTAACCCCAAACTTCCTTTGCCACGTCCACAATGAATTTCAACTTTTCCCATTGCTGCTCTTCTGTTAGCTTATTGCCGTGATGCGTTGAAGCGAATCCGCATTGCGGACTTAAGCATAGTTGTTCAAGTGGCACGTATTGTGTGGCTTCTTGAATACGCGCAATGACCGCATCCTTGTCTTCCACTTCTCCATTTTTCGAAGTAACAACACCAAGGACAACCTTCGCTCCGCCATTTGGCACATGATCCAACGGTTTAAAGTCTCCTGAACGCTCATCATCATATTCAAGGAAGAAGCCATCCACTTTTTCTTTTGCAAGAAGTGTGGGTGCAATCAGTGCGTAGCTTCCCTCAAACGCCCACGTCGATTGGTAATTTCCGCGACATAGGTGTGTTGTTACGAAAAGATCTTCAGGTTTGTCTTCCAAAACGCCATTAATGACGCGTAGTGCCAAGTCGATTAGTTGTTCTCTTGAATAGGCTCCGTCGTTAAATGGGATATTCGGTGCAGAAAGCCCCGCAATATAGACATCATCCAACTGCAAGTAGCGTACACCAGCTTCGTAAAATGCTTTCAAAGCATCCTTGTATGCTTGAATAACATCGTTTGCAAATTCTTCAATGTCAGGATAAATCGTTTCATCACGAATTCCGATATTAAAGAGCTGATTCGGACTTGGAATCGTTTGTTTCGCAACAGCACGGCCGCCTACAATTTCATTAAACTCAACAAAGTCTTGAATGAATGGATGATTAGGGTCAAAAGATATTTTCCCTGTGTTTCGAACGTTATATCGTTCTGTTTCAATACCATCAAATACGTAGCCAGTCTCTGGCACATATCCTTCAATTCCGTTCAAATGCTCCAAGAAGTCTAAATGCCACCACGTACGTCTAAATTCACCGTCTGTTACAAGTTCCAAACCAACTTCAATTTGCTTATCAACAACCCGTTTAATTTCCTGTGTTTCTACCTCTCGTAATTGTTGTGCAGTAACTACGCCTTCTTTGAAGTCTTTGCGCGCTTTATGCAAATTATCTGGTCGTAGTAAACTTCCAACGTGATCCGCTCTGAATGGTGCTTGCGTTAGTGTTGTCGATTGATTTGTCATGGTATATTCCTTCTTTCTGTTTTAGGAGTAAATTACGGTTTTATTAGGTCAGAAGTGCAAATGAGCAAATCCTCTTTTTTTCTTATGGCTATTACGCGAATGAGCGGACCTTTTTTCTTTTCTTACGGCAGGATCGCGAATGAGCGGACTGGGAATCCCGATGCTTTTTCTGGCTTCGGAACGATGTTAAAAATGACCGCGCCTTTTGAGGGCACTTTATCTAGGTTTGTTAATAGCTCAATTTGGTAGGTATCTTGTTCAAGAACATAATATTCACCTAACAGAGCTTGGTTCTTTTGAAAATCAATGGCTGAATCCGTATCGAAAGTTTCATGACCGACAGCCTTTACTTTTCTTTCATCAAACAAAAACTTCAAAGCAGCAAGGCCCCAACCCGGTATACGGTTATTCCCATCGGCATCTTTATTGCAAAATGCCTCATTATCCGGCCAGCGTTTGCCCCAATCTGTGCGTAATGCCACAAATGTACCTGCCTCAATTTGCCCGTGCTGAGCTTCAAACTTTAGAATGTCTTCAACAGTTAATGTAAAATCATGGTTTGCATCAGATTCTTTCGATTTATCGATGACCACCAGCGGTAATACCAATTCTTTCAAACCCAATTCATCCAAGTATCTTGTATCACGAACGAAGTGAATGGGTGCATCAATATGTGTGCCGTACTGTCCCGCAAATTTAAAGCTCTGTGCGAAAAATCCATCATCGTGATCAAATAATGTTGTAAACTCTGCTGCATCAAATGCTGAAAAACGGGGTGAGTCAGGCCCGAAAGTATGTGTTAAATCAACCCATTCTTTCTTTTTTAATAAAGCAATTGCATTGATTAATTCATTTGACACAATAATTCTCCCTTCATTTTTTGAAGGTAACTTTAGTCTCCAGAAAGAACAAAATCGAAGGGCGGCCGGAGCCTAGACGAAATAAAAAACCTCTTCTAAATTTCAAGAAGAGGTTTTGGCGAATTCGCTATTTGCTCTTCTCATCTCCAAGCAGTAAGCATTACACTTACGCTTCTGGAATTAGCACAGTACTTTTACAAGTCTGTTGCTGAGGTATCATCGGGCCAGTCCCTACACCTCTCTGGATAAGAAAGTTACGTATTTAGTTGTTGATTAGTACAATACAGGTTTCTAAATAGATTGTCAATACAAAAAACATGAATTATTTAGATTATACTAGTTTTTACAATGAAACACTTTATGTGAAAAGTAGAAATGGCATTGAAATGATACACGACACAATGTAAAAAAACCACAACTTGCGTGGGCTTTTTCCATAACAAATTAATTAATTAATTAATTAATGTTTCATCTCACTCCGTAATTTCCGATGTTCACGGCGTGCGGGGCCTGTTTCAAATAGACTCTTTTCAGCTTCTGTTTCCGGATAAATACCCGGTACAGGAGTAGGCTTATTATTTTCATCCATGGCAACCATCGTTAGGAAGGATTCGGTTGTTAGTTTTGTTTCGCCTGTAAGCAGGTTCATTGAATGGACCGATACAAATACTTCCATCGATGTACGGCCTGTTGACGTGACAATCGCCTCAAGTTCAAGTACATCTCCAACACGCGCCGACGATACAAAATCGACTGAATCGATTGAAGCAGTTACAACCGCTGTTTTTGAATGTTTCATTGCCGTGATATCAGCGATTTCATCTATATACGCGAGAACTTTTCCACCGAAAATTGTCTGCAGATGATTGGTATCTGGCGGCAATACTAGCTTCGTCTGGATTGTTCGTGATTGGCCCATTGGTCTTTTTTCTTGCATACGACAAACTCCTTTGTAGTAGAACATATTCAATTTGTGATAAAAGGAAACTTTTCCATCAATCATTCCGTATATATAGTATACACATACTGGGGGAAGATTAATGCTGAAATTTATTGATAAATACTATGAAAAAATCACCTGGTCGATTATATTACTTGGACTTATTTTATTGTTTGTAGCAAATGACTATCTATCACTCGTTTTATTTTTATATCTACTTATAAGAGCTTTAAAATCTAGGGATTCCATCCGTAAGACACTTCGGACAACGCCTCTAAGTACTATGGTTATTTATGCGATAGGTATGATTGTACTTCTTATAGCGCTGGTTTTCATCATGCTTTATTCAGGGGATTTCATAAAGGAGTATAACATTCCAGTTTTCTTGCAATACATTTACATTGCTGTTGTCCTAGTCGGTTCGATGTTTCTCTATACCTGGTTGATGGATTTTTTAATAAAAAAATGGAATAAAAAAAGGGTATCGAAGTGATGTAAAACTTCAAACCCAAAGAGGACACCCCTCATTGGAGTGTCCTCTTAAACTATTTCTGCCAACAACGCGTATACACGCTTCATCTCTTCCTGCATGGTCCACTGATCAACTGCAAGCCATCTGCAATGGATTGCATTTCCTTCAAGCCTTGTCATACCAGCTTTTAAACCTTCTTCGACCCGCAATGTTTCTTGTATTGCGCGGACGTCTACATCTGCGGCTTTCGGCGATACGAGCCAGATTGAACCGATATACATTGCAGTTTCCAGTACACCGATATCACCAAGTGCCGTTTCTTTTGGTGAGAAATGCAGAGAGTCAAAAGCAATTAATTCATCCTCGACAAAAATTTTGAAATTCGTATGGAATGATTGATAATCAAATATCTCGCCACGCTTTTCACGTCCTGGGGCAACGATTTCACCCCATAATATGGTTGCATCGCGTGCGATTCGAAGTGTCGTGTCACCTCGAAATTTTGCATCTACAAACGGAATAATTACTTCTGGCATCCATTCAAGGCATGCCCCTTCTCCGAGTTCGATGTTAATGGTCTGTACACAAGTGTCTCCGGTATACGATGGATAGATCTTTAAAGCGGACTGCTGAACCAACCTTACGCTACTATCTGGAGCAAGCTTCACTGTAATGTCATTTCGATCCCCGGCGACCATGCCTCCAGAGGACTCCATTATGTAGACAGTCGCTGTCGGGTTTTTACCTTCGTACAGTTCACGACTCGCCTTCAATGGAGGCTGTTGGAAAACATGGGGCATCCGTGTGTAGCCTCTTCTTGGCTCAAATTCCAAGTCAAGTTTTCCGTGGTGGATGGCGCGAGACGGCTTAAGCATTTGAACCAGCGGATCCCGCACCTTCTAATAGCATATTGTGCTTGATCCAAGCGACAACTTGGTCAACATTTTTCTGTGTTCTTACATCTGTAAAAATGTATGGACGTCCGTTACGCATTTTTTTTGCGTCGCTATCCATTAGTTCAAGATCAACGCCAACGTATGGAGCAAGATCCGTTTTATTGATCAATAAAAGATCAGAACGCGTCAAAGCAGGTCCGCCTTTTCTCGGAATATCCTGACCTTCTGCAACGTCGATAACATAAATATAGCCGTCGACAAGCTCTGGGCTAAATGTAGCGGACAAGTTGTCTCCGCCGCTTTCCACGAAAATAATATCGAGGTCTTCAAAACGACTTTTCAGTTCATCAATTGCTGCGAAGTTCATAGAAGCATCTTCGCGGATAGCCGTATGTGGGCAACCTCCCGTTTCAACACCTAAAATGCGATCCGCTTCAAGTACACCGCTATTTATTAAAAATTGAGCGTCTTCACGCGTGTAAATATCGTTCGTAATGACCGCTACATTATATTCTTTGTGCATCGCACGTGTAAGTTGGTCGACGAGCGATGTTTTGCCTGATCCAACTGGTCCACCTATGCCAATACGTACTGGTTTCATTTATAAAAACTCCTTTCAATCCATCATGAAATAAATAATCTTGAGAACAAATACTCATGCTTCATAGAAGCAAGTTCAATACCTAACGCGTTATTACTAATATCGGCTTCTGTCAACGTAGCAACTAATTTAGCCGCTTCCGTCACATGTCCAATCAATTCATACGTTACTTGGACGCCAGTTGTTTGACCGAACGGCACAGCACGGACCGCATTTTGGACGAGTCCGTTAAGCGATGCAAACAAATACGTCATGACCGCATGATGCGCACTGACGCCTGTCGTCGCACTGTAAATACCATAAAGAATGGCGTAATGACCTTTAATCTCTTTTGCATCAATACGGGCTTTCCAGTCCGCAAGGAAATCATCTGTTCCGAGTGGAGACACAGTTTTAATAAACTGTCTTCCTAGTTTCACACTTGCCTCACGTGATTCCTTCGCAAGTTTGATTGCCCCGCATAATTGCTCCAAATAGAGAAGTCGCTCGATATCCTGTTCCTGAGCCGCAGCATACGCTTCTTGAATTAAAATCGCATCCCCACGCACCAGGTTTTGAAAAAGAAACGACGTACAATAAGCGACCAAATCCTCTTTCGTCCGGATCACATCTTCCTGAATATACGTCTCCATGCCATACGTCTGCGTAAAGGACCCAATCGGAAACGCGGAATCATGAATTTGAATTAATCGTAAAAGGGCAAGATCAGTGAGAGTGTCCTCGGTATTTGAATGGTTGTTTGAATCGTCTTTCAGTTGTTTCATATGCGACACCCACTTCATCTAGCAATTTATTCAACGTATGATCTGCACGCACGATGACTTCGTTTTCCTCGATTAATGCCGGTGTATGGCGGTTTCCAAGTTCGAAAGCCGTTTTACCCATTTCCGTCATGTTTTTCGGGCTAATCACGATAACCGGCTCCATTTTTGTGCGAACGGCAATACGACGTGAGTCATCCTCGAATAAGATATCGCCATATTGTAACGGCTGGTGTTCATGATGATGATGATCGTCGTGGTCATGATGTTCGTGGTCCTCATGGTGCTCTTGTTGTTCAAGTGACAACGCGACATCTGTACCTTGATCTGTTTCTTTGCGTAGAATGCGTTTACTCAATTCTTCCCAGTCAAGTTCAATCCACTCTGTCTGTTTACCAGCAATTTCTTCTTCCGTTCCAATGTTACCAATGACTTTAGTTATAAGCATTTGGCATCCTCCTATGATGAATTCCTATACTATGGATAGATTTAGAATTCTTCCTAATACCGCTTCGACGATTTGTGGATGCCTCCCGCGATAAGCCGGAAAGAAGACCACTTTCAGTCTTATCGCTCCAGCTACCACGAAGGCGCGCCTGCGCTAGATGATCTATGTGAGAATGAGCATTTCATTATCTATCAGTGCGAAGGTGAGTAATAAAAATCCCTATACAATGGATAGAATTAGAATTCATCCTAATACCGAATTACAACTCTCTCTCAATAATGTACACTCTAGCGCAAGCGCGGCAAAGGCATCCCCAAAGCTCAAAACGATCTACAATCCACACTCCGAATTACAACACTTTCTCAATAATGTGCACACTAGCGCAGACGCGGCAAAGGGGTAGCCGAAGCCGTGAGACTGGATGCGAAGCGCTAATCCAGGCTCATGGCGAGAGGCATCCCCAAAGCGCCAAGCGATCTACAATCCACACTCTGAATTAATACTCCCTTATCATCGAGCGATACAACAGATTCAACGGGATTCTTTTATTCAACATATTTAGTTAGTAATTAAAACAGGAAATAACGTTGTGCCATCGGGAGAACGCTTACTGGTTCACACGTAGCAAGTACGCCGTCAATTTTCACTTCATATGTTTCTGGATTGACGTCAATTTCTGGTGTTTCACTGTTATGTTTCATGTCTGCTTTACCAATATTACGGCAGTTTTTAACAGTACCAATCATTTTCTTAAGACCTAGTTTTTCAGGTAGGCCTTCTTCTACTGCAATTTTAGGAAGGAACGTCATTGCCGCGTGTTGTGGTGCTTGACCGTGGAAACCAAACATACGGCGTCCCATCATCGGTTGCGGAGTTGGAATAGACGCGTTTGGATCACCAGTCATTGCGTAAACAGCAATTCCGCCTTTAATAACAACTTCTGCTTTCACACCGAAAAACGCAGGCTCCCAAAGGACAATATCCGCCAGTTTCCCTTCTTCGAGTGAACCGACTTCATGGCTGATTCCGTGTGCAATCGCTGGGTTAATATTTAGTTTTGAAATATAACGTTTTACACGGAAGTTATCATTGTCTTTTCCTTCGTCTTGCGGAAGTGGACCGCGTTGCATTTTCATTTTGTTTGCTGTTTGGAACGTACGCATTGTAACTTCACCTACACGTCCCATCGCTTGTGAATCGGATGACATAATACTAAGAATACCTAGATCTTGCATAATGTCTTCTGCAGCGATTGTTTCAGGACGAATACGTGAATCTGCGAATGCTACATCTTCAGGTACATCGTGTTTCAAATGGTGACATACCATAAGCATATCTAAATGTTCATCGATTGTATTTGTCGTAAATGGTTTTGTCGGATTCGTCGATGCCGGCAAAATATTTGGGTATGCAGCCAATTTCAGTTGGTCTGGCGCGTGTCCGCCGCCTGCTCCTTCTGTATGGAAAATATGGATAACACGCCCGTCAATTGCCTCAATCGTATTTTCAACAAATCCAGCTTCATTGAGCGTATCGGAGTGAAGCGCGACTTGGATATCGAATTCATCTGCAACGATAAGACTCTGATTAAGAGCATCTGGAGTCGCACCCCAGTCTTCATGAATTTTCATACCGATTGCACCTGCACGGACTTGTTCAATAATTGGTTCCGTTGTAGATGCGCTCCCTTTTCCAAGTAACCCAACGTTGATTGGTAAATCTTCAACTGCTTGTAACATTCTATGAAGATGCCACTCGCCCGCCGTCAAACTCGTCGCTTTCGAACCTGCGGCCGGGCCTGTCCCACCACCGATGAATGTAGTCGTACCAGCGTTAAGTGCAGTTTCGACTTGCTGAGGACTAATGAAATGAATATGCGTGTCGACAGCACCTGCTGTTGCGATGAGTCCTTCACCTGCATAGACTTCCGTTCCTACACCGATAATCATATCCTGATCTACACCATCCATCGTAAGCGGATTTCCTGCTTTTCCGACTCCGATGATACGGCCATCTTTAATACCAATATCTGCTTTTACAATACCTGTATGGTCAATAATCATAACGTTGGTAATGACTGTATCGAGAACACCTTCAGCGCGGACATTTTTTCCATTTTGACCCATCGATACGCGAAGTGATTTCCCTCCACCGAAAACGCCTTCATCACCGTATGATGTATAATCTTTTTCAATTTCAATCCAAAGATCCGTATCAGCAAGACGCACTTTATCGCCTACTGTCGGGCCGAACATTTTCGCATATTGTTCGTGTGTTACTTTCATTTATCCTCGGCTCCTTTAAATCCTGCTTCTGCTGCTTTATCTAAAATCTCGTGCTTATTATGCGTCGAACCTTCCGTCAGATTATTCAGTCCGAATACGTGGCGTTTTCCACCGAACTCAACTAATTCAACTTCCTTCTCTTCGCCGGGTTCAAAACGTACAGCAGTACCAGATGGGATATTCAAATGCATTCCTACCGCCTGTTCACGGTCAAATTCAAGAAATTTATTAACCTCAATGAAATGGAAATGAGATCCGACTTGTATCGGACGATCGCCAGTGTTTGCAACGCGTACCGCTTTCACGGGGCGTCCGGCATTTATTTCAATCAAGCCTTCAGCTGTTCTAATTTCTCCTGGAATCATTGTTAAAGCCTCCTATTATTGAATTGGACGGTGGACCGTCACGAGTTTTGTTCCGTCTGGGAATGTACATTCAATCTGCACATCACTAATCATATCGCCGACGCCTTCCATTACATCCTCAACCGTAAGCACTTGTTTCCCTTCGCTCATCAGTTGTGCAACAGTCTTTCCGTCACGCGCGCCTTCCATAATGTAGTGACAAATTAGTGCGATAGCTTCCGGATAATTCAACTTAACTCCGCGTTCCTTACGCTTAATTGCCAGTTCTCCTGCAACATGCAACAGCAATTTTTCCTGTTCGACCGGTGATAATTTCAATTCAAAGCACCTCTTTTTTTAATTAATAAAAAAACTAAATCTTGTACGATTCAGAAAATTAATTGAATTAATGTTCTCTGTTACTTTTTTAAACTTAGTTTGCATGAATATGCCATTTTGGACAACCGTCCAGTGGATTGGGGCCCTTCTAAATCGGGCTTTTGCGGAATGTGTCGAAGAATGTCGATGACTAAACTATTATAATGGTTTATGGCTTTTTTTTCAACTTAATGACTTAAAAAGGCATAGGAAAATGGAATTGTTTTTTTACAATTCTACTTTTAACTATCACAAATAAATACTTGTATTTTCAGCTTCATTACTTGGTTGCGCTCTCCTATATGATACCCAAAAGAATTATTGCCCAAACACAAAGAGCCGCCTCAATTTAGCGGCAAATCTCCATGTGATTGAATCGCGTAAACCGCTTTCGTATCTAGTTTCACTCGACGCCAGGTAATATCGTCAGCGTCTTGTTATCAGCATCGAGCTTTGCACCGACACCAAGTGGTATGGCAAAGTGCGGCTGACAATGGCCAATTTTGAATCCTTTGACAACCGGTATTCCAAGATTAGCCGTGTAATCTGCGAATACTTCATCAAGAGTTAGTGTTTCTTTTCGTTTTTTGGGTTCCGCATCTGAGAAGTCGCCTATGACAATTCCCACTGCCTCTTTAAGCTTTCCAGCCATGCGCAATTGATTGAGAAGACCATCGACTTTATATGGCTCTTCACCGACATCTTCTATAAAGAGAAGCTTGCCTTTCGTGTCCACTTCAAACTTAGTGCCGATTCCACTGGCGAGCAACGACAGATTCCCACCAACAAGTTCACCTTGTGCGACGCCCGCTGTAATGGTTTCAAGGGGTGAAATCGCTTCCGTGTAATGAAGTTCCATTGGCTCAAATAACTGCTGGAACATTTTCGCAGACAATTCGTGGAACGTATCTTTCCCAACACATGATGCAAGCATCGGGCCATGGAATGTGACAAGGTTGGAATACAGACCCATCGCTGTATGAAGGAACGTGATATCACTGAATCCCCAAAGGACTTTCGGATTCTCTTTCATAAGCTGCAGGTCGATTTTATCCGTAAAGCGAGCTGAGCCGTATCCTCCGCCCGCACAGATGATTCCTTTAATAGTAGGATCCTCGAACATGTCATGCAAATCTTGAAGTCGTTCTTCGTCCGTCCCTGCCAGATATCCGTGGACATTCAAGACATGTTCCCCAAACTTCCATTTCAATCCCAGCTGTTCAAGAAACGCGAGTGAGCGCTCTAAGTTTTCCTGATTAGGCGGACTCGACGGTGCAATAATGCCAATTGTGTCCCCTTTTTGGAGACGCTGTGGTCTTATTTTCATATTGCTAACTTCCTTTCATTAAGAAGCTGTTACGCCTATTTTTAATGTCCTTATAAGCTTATCATATTCCGCTATCCAATCATCTTTTCCTGTTCACATTCAGCTTACTTTCAAGTGTATTCACACTTTCTTTTAACAATAAAAAAACTTGTAGAAGAAAAATGAATCTTTTCCTCTACAAGTCACAGATATTCGTCTTAACTTACTTTTTCGCCGACATAGGCTTGTCTTGCGTTACTGCGATATCACTCTTATACATTTCCGTTCCATCACCAATTGCATAGTTTAGCACACGGTTGTTAACTGGTACTAATTTTGCACGATACAACGTAGGGAATACAGGAACTTCATCTGTCATCAGTTGTTGCCACTCATTGTATATTTCTTTACGCTTCTCAACGTCGAATGCATCTTCAGAGATACCTTCAGCTAACAGGCGCTCATTGTCTGCATTTTCCCAACGCGCGAAGTTGTATAATACGTTTTTAGCGTATAGACCACTTGGATCTACGTCGATACCTACACCCCAAGCAGCTGAATAAATATCAATTTCAGGATTGTCATCTCCATTTTGGCCAACACCTTCATAAAATGTATTAAATTCTTGTAAACGACCATTTAACAGTGCTACTTTCAAGCCAACAGCTTCCCATGCTTGAATATAATATTGTGCCAATGGTTCAGCGATGTCATCGCCTGACATAGAAGCATAATTGATAACCAATGGTTTTCCTTCTTTATCTTCACGGATACCATCACCATCAACATCTTTAAATCCAGCTTCTTCAAGCAATTGTTTCGCTTTTTCAGGGTCATAAGGAGTACCAGGATTTGTAGCATCATGATATTCTGGGTGTGATGGTGGGATCAATGTTGTTGCAGCCCAACGTAGGCCGTGATAGAACTTCTCACCTACCGTATTATTATCAACCGCATGCCACATAGCTTTACGTAAATTCACATCCCCCATCTTCGCATCGGGATTAGGTTTCACTACTTTCTTTTCTTTATCCCAAGTACCAAGTTTAAAGCCAACATACGTATACGCGCGATCTACAGCGCCTAAATATTCGACGTTTGACATCTCAGCATTATCAGGGAACTGAGGTACTGGGAAATCACTTACTGTGTCTACATCACCTTTTTCAAGTGATTGAACAACGACGTTTGGATTGATTACTTTTAAAGTAACTGTGTCGAGCTTTGGTGCCCCGCGCCAATAGTCTTCGTTTTTAGTAAACGTAACTGATTCACCAGGTACGATTGTGTCAACTTTAAATGGACCAAAACCAATTGGGTTCTGACGTACTTCTGGAGAAGAAGAAATATCTTTAACATCCATATCACCAAAAATATGCTTAGCAAGTGGGTATGTCCAAATACCACCTGTGATAAGTGATGGTGTTGCTTCTTTATATGTGATTTTTAATTCTTTATCATTTACTACTTCAATACCAGAAATTGTTTCCGATGTACCTGCTTGGAATTCATCCATACCTACAATGTTAAGAACGTCTCCAGCACGCGGACCATCATAGTCGGCATGACCAAGAACTTCATGTGCAAATAACCAGTCTTCAGCTGTAACTGGATTACCATCATGCCAATTTACATTATCACGAATCTTAAACGTGAATGTTTTTCCATCTTCAGATGTATCATATGTTGCAGCACCATCCTGTGTATACACAAAACTTGAATCCCATGTTAATAAGCCTTCATCAAACCATTCAAGAACTTGTGAGTCAGGATCGCCTGAATAGAAGTTCCAGTTCAACGTTCCTTCAAAAGCGGTATCCGAAACGAGTCCGAATGTAAATGAACCCCCTTCGATTGCCTCACCTTCATTGGTTTTAATGTTACTAAAATCATCGATCGAATAGAGTCCATCATCTGCGACTTCCTCTTTCTTGGTCTCTTCCTTCTTACCTTCTTCTTTCTTAGTTCCAGAATCCGCTGGTTCCGCGTCTTCTGCTTTATTACAAGCGGCTAACGCAAGTAGTAAAACGAGCATCAATGCGAATAAAGCTTTACTTACACTTTTCTTCCCTACCATATAAATTTCTCCCCCTTCTTATCCTCTTCTTTGCCTTGCATCAGTCGCACGCTTTAACGCTTGACCGACATTATTTATACTTAACATCAGCACCAAAATCAGCAGTGATGCAGGTAACCAGATCCACCATCTATACTCCAAAGTTTGTGGGTTTCTTGCATAACTGACAAGTGTCCCAAGGCTTGGCGTACTTTCCGGAAAACCAAAGCCTAAAAATGACAGCCCGGATTCCAAACCAATGTTTGCAGCTAAGCTCAATGTCATCGAAACAATAATAATTGAACTTAAATTCGGTAACACCTGTGTAAACATAATTTTCAGATTAGAGGAACCAAGCGTCTTCGAGGCCTGCACATAATCTAGTTCTGTTTCTTGTATTGCTTTCGAACGGATTAAACGCGCTTTTCCCATCCATAAAAAGGCTGTCATAATCAAGGAAAACGTCAAAATGGTATATTTAGGCGAAACTGATACAAACACAATGACAACCATCAGAAACGGTAAAATCATGAAAAAGTCAACAATCCGCATGACTATATTATCAATTTTCCCACCAAAATAACCTGAAACTAAGCCAACAGTAATTCCAATGACGCCTGTCATTACTGTTACAAGAATCCCAATCGAAAGTGAATTCCGTGTCCCGATAATCAGCTGCCCAAAAACATCTCGTCCCCCATAATCTGTGCCTAACCAAAACTCCTTGGACGGAGGTTTATGAATAGAAAACAAGTCTACTGTCACAATTTCTTTCTGATCTAAAAACAGGGATACACCATATACAAATACCATAATGAGTGTAAGAAAAACTAATGATATAAAAGCTAGTTTATCTCGAACAATTTCGCGCCAGATAATACTCCAACCGGATGGGCTTCTATCTGCATCCAGTGTACTGTCGGGTAAATGGACATTTTTCATTTCCAACCTAAACCACCTCAAAGTCTATCGAGTTCTTATTTTATACGAATACGTGGGTCAACAATACTTAATATAATATCTGAAAGCAATGCACCTAAAATCGCTGCAATCCCAAATATTAGAACAACTGATGTCACCACACTGAAGTCACGTAGTGAAATTGATTCTAGGAACAGCTGACCCATTCCTGGATACCCAAAGATGCTTTCAATAAAAATAGTTCCTCCGATTAATCCCGTAATTTCATATCCGAAAAATGCAGCAATTGGCAATAATGAATTCCTTAAAATATGGCGGTTATAGACCCTTGACTCAGATGCACCTTTCGCCCGTGCTGTCACCACAAATTCCTTCTGTTTTGTATCAATAATCTCACTTCGCAAATACTGAACGGTCGAAACCGTTGCGATGAGAGCCATTGATAATGAAGGGAGCAATAAATGATTTATTTTACTTAGTACATATTCGAACGAACCTGGACTAAGCCCCGGAGTTACACTACCACCAGTAGGGAACCAACCAAATTGGAAACCAAAGACCCAAACCATAACAAGAGCAAAGATAAATAATGGAGCCGCGAATCCTACGTACGTATAACCAGTTATTAATCGGTCGGCCCATGAATCGTTATACCGTCCACTTGTTATGCCAAGAGGAATCGCGATTAAATAAGTCAAAATTAACGTAACTAGAGACAGCCAAAATGTATTAACAAGTCGTTGGGAAATTAATTCGGTGACTGGCATTTTAAAGCGAAAGGATTGTCCTAAATCTCCTTGAAACAACCCTTTAACCCAGTCCATGTATTGAATATACCAAGGATTATCTAGGCCTAGTCTTTGTCTCATCGCTTCAATCGTAGCTGGATCAATATTCGGATCGATCAAACCACTTAACGCATCACCAGGCATCATTTTCGCCATGATAAATATCAAAATACTGAGTAATGCAATTTGCGGAATCATTATTCCAATTCGACGTACAGTGAATTTCCACATATTATTCACCCTTTCCCAGGCAAAGCCACTAAATGTGTGTCCGATACAGGCTGTAATTTATAGGCCAAGCCCAAGTCATCGAAATAATTGTCGTACGACTGCTCATATTCTTCTTTTACCGCTTGGCGGAATTGTACCTGTTGTTCACGTTTTCTAGGATCAATATCAGGGATTGCAGCAACCAGTCGTTTTGAGTAAATATGCTGTGGATTTTTAAAGATATCTTCCGGAGTCCCTTCCTCCACATAACGTCCTTTATACATAATCCCAATTCGATCACACATATGCTTGATAATTCCAAGATCGTGGCTGATAAAAAGATAAGTAAGACCCAACTCTTTCTGAATCTCCTGCATAAAGTTCAAGACCTGTGCTTGAACGGAAACATCAAGCGCTGACACAGGTTCATCGGCAATAATTAGCTTTGGCTTTAGAGCAATTGCCCGAGCAATCCCAATCCGTTGGCGTTGTCCACCTGAGAATTCATGCGGGTATTTATGTATACTTTCTGGACTTAAACCGACAAGCTCTAATAGTTCCCCGACACGCTTCTTTTCTTCACTTCTTGAAAGATTTTCGTAATTACGAAGCGGTTCAGATACAATATCAAGTACTCGTTTTTTTGGATTCAATGTGGAATAGGGATCTTGAAAAATCATCTGTATATCCCTACGTGCACCCACTTTTGAACGGCTCATATCAGTTATTTCCTGTCCGTCAAAAGTAACTTTTCCTGAAGCAATTTTATTTAAACCGATGATTGCCCGTCCAGTTGTTGTTTTACCGGACCCAGATTCACCAACAAGCCCATATGTTTTCCCTTTTTCAATCGAAAATGAGACACCATCAACTGCTCTGACATGGTCAATAGTCCTACCAAATACGCCACCTTGAATCGGAAAATGGACTTTTAAATCTTCTACTTCAAGAAACGCCATGGTACTGATCCTCCTTGCTTTTATCAGGGAAGCTAAACTGTCGGTAACAGGTACAGCGTACGAAGTGACCCGGGGTTACTTCGTGCAATACCGGATTCTCCTCATGAGCTGACTCATCCACCCAAGGAATTCTAGGACTAAACCGACAACCATTACGTACCAACTTCTGCAAGGACGGGACAATACCCTCAATTACATGAAGTTCAGATTGCTCTTCATTTGAATTAGGAACTGAGTTCAGTAACGACCTTGTATAAGGATGCAAAGGGTTTTCGAATAACGTATAAACATCTGCAATCTCAACAATTTGACCTGCGTACATGACAGCAACTCGGTCCGCCATTTCAGCAACAACCGCTAAATCATGGGTAATCAAAATAATCCCCGCGTGAATCTCTTCTTTGAGCTTTTTTATTAAATCAAGTATTTGAGATTGAATGGTCACATCCAGGGCAGTCGTCGGCTCGTCGGCGATCAATAGCTCCGGTTCATTGGCAATCGCCATCGCGATCACTACCCGCTGCCTCATTCCACCTGATAATTCATGGGGGTATTGATCGTACGTAAATGCTGGATTGACAATTCCAACCTTATTCAGCAAATCAATGACTCTTTCTTTCCGTTCCTTTTTCGGTAGCTTATTGTTATGGATATATATAATCTCATCAATTTGATCGCCAATAGTCATTAATGGATTCAATGCGGAAAGCGAGTCTTGAAAAATCATCCCCATTTTATTCCCACGCAATTCATTTAGCTTAGCTGGAGACATATTCACTATATTCTGATCCTTAAAGTAAATATTCCCTTCCACTTTTGCTTGACTATGCAGACCCATTATTGAAAAAGCAAATGCACTCTTCCCACAACCCGATTCTCCTACGATGGCTAGCAGTTCATTTTTTTCAACAGTCAATGATACATCATCAACTGCTGCATAGTAGTTATCTTTAATTCGAAACGATGTGCGGAGATTTTTAATTTCCAATACCGGGTTTCCCAAGAAAACTTCCTCCCTACATTACTTAAACTCCCAAACTATTAATAGTAAATTTTCTGATATTGATTCACTTGCACCAATATACTATACAAATTTATGGATGACAACACTATTTTTTCAGAATACAAAATACATAAAATACTTTATGTGTGACAATTAGGTTACAAATAGGTTACAAACGTTGACCTGAAAGCATTTCCTGACCCGAAATACTTTTAGCGTTTTAAAAATAAAAATTTGTCATTTTATTTATAAAACGCAAAAAAGATTCCATTTCCGATTTGGAATGAAATCTTTTTTTGTATTCAACAGGACGTGTTCATCATTAAAAACTTTTTAGGTGTTACCAGTTCATCGACGAGGTACACGGAGTTGAAATCGAGTTTTGGAGGTCTACTTTTCCCACGATGGAAAAGCCAATCGAAACTGGATGGGAATTAAGCGAATCACAATCAATTATTTGCTGAATTTGCTGACGTAGACGCAACCATCGCTGCAATCGTCGCAGCCATCACTGCTTGCTGTGCTTGTATAATCAATTCCACAGACGTCGCAAGACTAACACTTTCTGCTTCTGCACTCTCAGTCAATTTATGCATAATGTACCCAATTGCGATAGACAACGCCATTTCCCGATTCCATTTAAAAGGTTTAGATTCCTCCAATGAATGCGTAAGTTCGACAATATTCTGCAGTTCTATATCATCTATTCCAAATACGGTAAGAAATCCAATCATAGGATAATGCACAGGTCGTACTTTCGTATTGCGCTTGAAATGAGTTAGTACTTCCACAGCCCTGGTTATGAGACTTGGATCAAACTTGATCTGTATGTAAGTCATCACTTGTGACAGCCATTGTAGTTCATTTCCCGAACGGAATCCCTCGGTTCGCAATGAGTCATAATACGCACGCATCGACTTCGCATGCTCCATTGGATCAGCGCCCCTTTTCCCTAACAATACTGCATATGCGTAATCATCGTCTGACGTCAGGAAAAAATGCCGTTTCTTAATCGCATCATATAGTTTTTTAGCTTGACGCGCCTCGTTTTCATAGAGCTCTGTATCGTTGGTCAACAGGAGCGCAGCCAAATATGAATGGATTGTATTACGGAAGCCTATACCTTTTAAGACTTGTTGCTTCGCGAATAAACGATTCACCTCTTTGTCGATATCTGTCCCAGGCTTATCTAGAAATGCAGCCATCATCGGAAGTAGATTGCCGCGTAGCGGAGAAAGCCAGCTGGATTTACTTTTTAGTGCATCCATTACTCGACTCAAACTTTCCGCGTCAAACTCCCTTTCAGATGTGACATAGTACGATGTAATTGTCAGCACGACGTTTTTATCCACCGTCCAACCTGCCAACGACTTCACTTTTTCATATGTCGTTTCAACTTCCTGTCTAATCACATTCGCATCCATTGAACACATCTCCTTTTATATATGTACGCTCGTCCGCAAGAAAGGTTTCATAAAACTTGGCAAAACCTTTCTTGCTTGCTATGCTTTTCGAAAATATCTATAGAATTGAGTGATCCACATGACCGAATTTGAAACGATTCTCGATACCCATTCATTCCAATCGAAAGAGACACTAAAAGAGCAGCTTAACTTACTTGGTGTTAAATCGGGTGATCATATTATTGTCCATTCATCCCTTAAATTGATGGGGTGGATTGCAGGTGGTGCACAAGCCGTCGTCGAAGCGCTGATGGAAACAGTGACGTTAAACGGGACAATCATCATGCCCGCGCAGTCTGCCGACAATTCGGAACCATCTTACTGGATGCTTCCCCCTGTCCCAGAAGCGTGGCATGAACCTATACGTCAATCTATTCCCGCTTACGACCCGAACTTAACCCATCTACGTGGAATGGGGAAAATCGCTGACTGCTTCCATCGCCATCCAAAAACAATTCGAAGTTCTCACCCCGCCCATTCGTTCATGGCGTGGGGCCGCCACGCAGATGACTGGATGAGTGAACATCCGCTCGATGATTCATTCGGAACGAGTTCTCCACTCGGAAAAATGTTGAATGTGGATGTGAAGGTCATTATGATTGGAGTCAGTTATGAATCATGCACCGCACTTCATTTAGCTGAATACCTAGCTCCTGAATATACAGTCTCTCCTCAAGGTGCAGCCATCATGCAAGACGGTGAACGAATTTGGGCCACTTTTGATATGGTCGATGTCGATTCGGATATTTTTCCCGAATTGGGTACCGCGTTCGAGGAAATGAACCCCGGCATTGCTATCGACGGCAAGTTAGGACAAGCCCTTTGCAAAGTCGTTCCGATGAAACCGCTTGTTGAGTTTGGGACTGTATGGATAACTGAAAAAAGAATGTCAGAAGTGGTCGTTGACTAAAAATAGAAACTGTACAACCCTATTCTAGCACTATACGACAAAGCAGCATCACTGTATAAGAAACGCCCCTCCTCGTGTGATTTCTCACGCAAGGAAGGGCGTTTTTCTTAACTATATATTTCTTTTTTCGACATTTTTACTAATGCCTCGACTGACGTCAAGTCATTTCTATGAAAAGCAGCAACAATCGCACTTCCAACAATGACTCCGTCTGCAAGTGCACCAATTGACCGGACCTGTTCAGGTGTTGAAATACCGAACCCTGCTAGTACAGGGACAGGACTTACCGCTTTCAGCTGCTCCAAATGGGCAGCAAGATCATCGCCAAATCCATCCCGCACCCCTGTAATACCGTTTACCGTCACTGCGTACACAAAGCCTTCAGCTGCCGCTGTTATTTTCTTAATCCGTTCTGGTGGGCTCGTTAGCGAGACTAGTGGAATGAGTGCAATCTCGGATTTTGTAAGAGAATTCTGCAATAGTCCACTTTCTTCGTGTGGCAAGTCAGGCACAATAAGTCCACTGATACCGCTGTTCTGGCAATCCTTCGCAAATTGATCAATGCCATAGCTCAAAATCGGATTCAAATAAGTCATGATTACAAGCGGAACAGTGACTTCATCCTTGAATAAAGTGAGTTCTTTCAATACCTTACGAAGTGTTACCCCTTTAGCAAGTGCTCGTTCTCCCGCTTGTTCAATCACTGGGCCATCTGCGACCGGATCCGAAAAAGGAATACCCAGTTCGATTGCAGTCACACCTGTTTGTTGGAGAAATAATATGTTTTTCTTAATCGTTTCAAGACCGCCGTCGCCCGCCATTATGTAGGGCACAAATGCTTTATCGCCTCGGGTTACACAATCAGTAATCGCGTTAGTTAAGTCTTGCTTAGTCATTCAAGCCACCTCCTAAAGCATCGCGTACCGTTTGGACATCTTTATCGCCACGTCCTGAAAGGCAAATAACGAGAATTTCTTCCTCCCCCATCGTACCTGCCAATTCGACTGCATAGTGAACCGCATGTGCACTTTCAAGGGCAGGGATGATTCCTTCCACTTTCGCCAATAACTGCAATCCTTCCAATGCACCCGCATCCGTGACAGACGAGTATGTAACGCGCCCGATATCATGTAAATGGCTATGTTCCGGACCAACTGCGGGGTAATCGAGACCCGCTGAAATGGAATGCGCCTCCTGGATAAATCCATCGGCGTCTTGCAATACATACATATATGCTCCGTGTAGAACGCCTTCTTTGCCATCCGCAATTGCAGCTGCGTGAAGTCCTGTTTCAATACCACTTCCCGCCGCCTCAACACCATACAAAGCAACGTCTTCATCATCAATAAAAGGATGGAACATGCCGATTGCATTACTCCCACCGCCGATGCACGCCACAATTGCATCCGGCAAACGCCCTTCTTTCTCCATAATTTGTCCTCTCGTTTCCACACCGATTACACGTTGGAAATCACGAACAATTCTCGGGAATGGATGCGGACCAAGCGCAGATCCTAATATATAATGCGTGTCTTCTACATTTGCCACCCAGTAACGCAGCGCCTCATTGACTGCATCTTTCAGTGTGCCTGATCCTTTATCGACTGAAACGACTTTCGCTCCAAGTAACTCCATACGGAACACATTCAATTCCTGCCTGCGAATATCTTCTTTCCCCATGTAAATAACGCATTCGAGATTAAACAAAGCACATACTGTTGCTGTCGCTACTCCGTGCTGACCCGCCCCGGTTTCCGCAACGATTTTCTTTTTGCCCATGCGCATCGCAAGGAGTGCCTGCCCAACCGTATTATTAATTTTATGTGCGCCGGTATGGTTTAAATCTTCCCGTTTGAGATAAATCTTCGCACCGCCCGCTTCTTTAGTAAGTCTTTCTGCAAAGTACAGCGGCGTCTCCCGTCCGACAAAATCCTTTAAGTAATAATTTACTTTGTCCGTGAAAGCTGGATCGGCAATCGCATCATCATAAGCAGCTTCCAGTTCGATAAGTGCTGTCATTAATGTTTCAGGAACAAACTGCCCACCAAATCGTCCATATCGTCCTGCCTGTGTAGTTTGAGTTGCACCCAATTCTTGTACCATTGCTTATCTCTCCTCATCTTTGACTGCTTTAATGAATGCGCGAATCAACTTGTCATCTTTTCTTCTCATAACTTCTACTCCGCTTGAAACGTCCACCATATATGGATGTACCATCCTGATTGCTTGTGCAACATTATCCGCGTTCAGTCCACCCGCCAGAATAACTTTGTCCGATTGTACACCAGCATCTTTCATTAGTTGCCAATCAAAAGTTTTTCCGCTTCCACCTTTAAAGTCCGTTCCAGGTGTATCAAACAAAAAGTAGTCTGTTTCATAGTGTGCGAATCGCTTTGCATCTTCATCACTGTAAACTGATAACACTTTAATGGAAGGAAGTCCGACTTTTTCGATGAAATCTGAACTTTCATCACCATGAAATTGAACAAAATCTAGCGGTACTTCTCGGAAAGTTTGCTCAATATCATCTTGTGATGCATCAACAAATACCCCTATCTTCAGCACTCCAGGTGGAATATTCTTTGCCAACTCTTGCGCTTTGGCAATTGTCACTTGTCGTCGGCTTGGAGCAAAGACAAAGCCGATTGCATCTACTCCAGCATCGACTGCCGTTTTCACGTGTTGTGATTCCATTAGTCCACAAATTTTTACCTTCGTCATCGGACTACCCTCGGTAATGCGACTTGCAGTGATTGGATAGCTGTAGCGACTTCACCACTTCGCATTAACGATTCGCCAACGAGCACTGCACTTGCGCCAGCATCTGCTACAAATAACGCATCTTCCGATTCCCAGATACCACTTTCGCTGATGAGGACACGTTCTTCATCGAACGGAAACAGGGCTGCAATCTCTTCTGTTCTCTTTAAATCCACTTTAAATGTACGAAGATCACGATTATTTACACCAATCAATTTTGCGTTGATGGCAATTGCGCGTTTCAGTTCAGCCTCATCATGTACTTCTACCAATACTTCCAAGCCAGATTGTAGCGCGTAGGCATGAAATTCAGCGAGTTCATCTTCAGTTAGTGCAGCAACAATCAACAGGATGACAGAGGCTCCGGCCCTTTTTGCTCGGTCAATCTGTACAGGATGGATGATAAAATCCTTGCATAGCAACGGAATAGGAACATTGTCTGCGACAGCTGCTAGGTCTTCGAATGACCCCTTGAAAAAGTGACTATCCGTCAATACAGAGATGCACGCTGCACCTGCGCGATGGTAAGAAATTGCCTGTGCAACGGGATCAGCGCCTTCCGCGATAAGCCCCTTCGAAGGAGATGCGCGCTTCATTTCCGCGATGACTTGCAAATGCTCTGTTTTATATAGCTTGTTGAATAAAGACGGACGCGCTGGACGTGCTTCTTGTCGTACATCCTGCTCTGCCAACATGTCTTGTACTTCAAACCGTTTCTCGTGTAAAATCTTGTCTAAAATCGTCATCTTGCCACCGCCTTTGCACCGATTTTCTGACTGAATGCTACGACAGCGTCAAGCTTTTGCAATGCTTTGCCAGATAAAATACTTTCAGTCGCCTGTTTTACGCCCTCTTGAATTGTCGCTGCTCGCCCATTTGCAAATAATCCGATGCCTGCATTGAAAACGACTGTATCGAAATGAGGACCGCGTCGTCCATTGAAAATCGCCCGAATGGTTGCAGCATTTTCCTTCGCATCGCCTCCACGTATAGCTGAAATCGGAGCATATGCAAGCCCCACATCATCTGCTGTCAGCGAAAATGGGATCAAATCGCCTTTATCAAGAAGGACAAATGCATTTTGTCCCGCAAGTGACGCTTCGTCCATTCCCCCCGCGCCCGATACGACAATTGCCCGCTCTCTGCCAAGCATGCGCAATACGGATGCGTATTCCATCGTGAAGTCCGGTCTGTTAATACCCGTGAACTGTGTTTTCAATGGGATTGGATTTGTCAAAGGACCTACTAGATTAAAGATAGTCGGCTTGCCAATTTGCTGCCGGATTGCACCAATTCGTTTCATTTTCGGATGAACATTTGGCGCATATAAGAAGGTGATTCCTTCCTGTTGAAGAAGTTCGATGGTTTCATCTAAGCTGAAGTCTATATGAATGCCAAGGGCTTCCAATACATCAGAACTTCCCGCGGCACTCGAAACTTTCCGATTACCATGCTTAGCGATGGATGCGCCGGCTCCTGCCAATACGAACGCGGATGCCGTACTAATATTGAACGTATTTGAGCCGTCTCCGCCTGTTCCGCAGTTATCCATAAATGTTTCCCGTGGAACATTTACCCGCAGCGCGAACGATTTCATAACCGAAGCAAGAGCCGCTACTTCATGGGCCGTTTCTTCTTTTCGTGACAACGCCACAAGGAAATCGACTATGTCCTGCGATGCGGTTTGTTCATTAAACATCAACTTAGAAGCTTCCACCATTTCTTCATACATTAAATGCTCGCCCAACTCTACTCTTCTAACAAAACTTCTCATCTCAATCTCTCCTCTGCTCTGCTCTTTCTCATAATCAATTCATCATCGATTTAGTTAATGACTTCCAACAAGGACTTGGCTTTATTGGCCGTTTCCATAAATTCTGCTGTTGGATCTGACGCTTGCACAATTCCTGCTCCTGCCTGGACGTATGCTTTACCGTCTTTCACAACCATCGTGCGGATCGTCAACGCAAAATCCATATTACCGTTGAAACCGATATACCCGATTGCCCCGCCGTAAATACCCCGGTCCATTTTCTCCAATTCATCAATCAATTCCATTGCTCGTTTTTTCGGTGTACCTGTTACCGTACCCGCCGGTAGACATGCCGTTAACGCGTCCAATGAATGTAGCACTGGCGACAATGTTCCCTCTGCTTCCGATACAATGTGCATGACATGCTCGTAACGGACGACTTCCATATAACTTGTGACTTGCACAGAATCTGGAAGGCACACTTTCTTCAAATCATTACGTCCAAGCTCGACCAACATATCGTGCTCCGCTAGTTCTTTTGGATCCGCCAACAACTCTTTTTCTAGTGCTAGATCTTCTGCTTTATCTACACCACGTCGGCGTGTCCCTGCAATTGGATTCGTCATCACTTTGCCATTCGATACACTTACGATACTTTCTGGGGACGTACCTAAAACAACGTGATCATCGAATTCCATATAATACATATAAGGTGAAGGATTACGCTTTCTTAGCTTTCGGTATAATGAAAATGGATCACCGTTAAAGTCCGCCACTAAACGCCTAGACAGTACGATTTGCTCAGCCTCTCCTTGCTCGATATACCCTTTTGCTTCGCGTACCAACTCTTCAAATTGTTGTTGTGTGACAGAACAGCTATAATCCGAGAGCGCAAAAGCCAACTCTTCTTTTTCCGGTCCGGACAACATACTTTCAGCTAGTGCATCCAAATCAGGAGCACTTTGTTCCGGATTAATTTCCGTATGCAGCAATGTCACTTCATTCAACACATGGTCGAAAATAATAATGGTTTCGTAAATATTAAAATTAACATCCGGAAATCCCATATCGTCATGGGAACGCGTCACACTGTCGGAACCCGCTCCGTAACCAACGTAGCCGACCGCTCCGCCTGTGAAAGGAAAATCGATATCATCCGTAATTCGCGGCATCAATCGTTTCAACAGCACAAACAAATCGCCCTCGTGTACATATTTCTTGCCAGTAGCATAAACATGTTCTTCAAGTATTCCGTCGCGTCCGCTATAAGACTTCAGTGGATCCATCCCAAGGAAGGAGTAGCGCCCTGATCCCTCATGTTTCGAAGAACTTTCTAATAAAAACTTTCGCTGCCCCTGCATTCTTCTGAAAATCAATATGGGTGTTAATGAATCCCCATTTAACTTCTTCATTGTCGTCCGTAAACTCGTCTGTTCTCTACTCATCTCAGCTCAACTCTCCTCTTTTTGGGTATAAAAAAAGTCCTCTGCAAAAGGACAGATTAGTCCGATTGCAGAGGACGGAATAGACCGCGTTGCCACCTCTAATTGAAGCATTGCTGCTTCCACTTAGCGTGCCCATAAGACACATCCCGTAACGTGGGATCTCACGTCCTACTTGAAAAACGATTCAAGTAGACTCTCATAAGTCCATTCACACCGGCCGCGAATCAGTTTTCACCACCCACTGACTCTCTACAATCGCGCTCCTGTGCTACTCTTCTTATTCATCAATTTCTCAGCTATGCTCTTCTCAACTCGTCTATCGTGGGCGGCACCGCTCTCGGTACCTTCTGCCCGTCTTTGGTAAAATGTTATTCCCATCGTATTACAAGGCGAGTTAGTTGTCAATCTTTTCTGTTTCATTCGTATCTGATTTAAAATCGGGGCATCTTCTTTTGCGCCGATTGCAAATTCCGAATTCTAATTGCAACTTTTTGGTTTTAATTGCAACTTCGAACTTCTAATGTCAACTTCTTGATTCTAATAGCAACTCTGCACTTCTAATACCAACTCCACGGTTTTGAACATTTTCCGTAGACGCGCTACAATAGAAGAAAGAACTTTCTTAGATAGGATGACATACATGAGAATTAATAAGTATTTAAGCGAAGCCGGGATTGTTTCCCGTCGTGGCGCGGATAAATGGATAGAAGATGGACGCATTACGATTAACGGGCAACTTGCCGAGCTCGGCAGTAAAGTCGAAGATGGCGACGAAGTCCATGCTGATGGAAAACTAGTGAAGACGGAAGAGCAACTCGTTTATCTTGCGCTCAATAAACCCGTTGGCATTACTAGCACGACGGAACGCCATATTAAAGGTAATGTCGTCGACTTCGTCAATCATCCGCTACGTGTTTTCCATATCGGTCGACTCGACAAAGACTCAGATGGACTTCTTCTTCTGACAAATGACGGCGATATCGTCAATGAAATCTTGCGCGAAGAAAATGGCCATGAAAAAGAATATATCGTCACTGTCGACCAACCAATCACGAAGGAATTCATCAGACAGATGGAGTCAGGCGTCCCGATTTTAGATACGGTAACAAAACCATGTAAAGTAAAACAACTAGGACCGCGTAAATTCAACATGACATTGACGCAAGGCTTAAACCGCCAAATCCGCCGCATGTGTTCCGCACTTGGTTATAATGTTCGAAAATTACAACGTACGCGCATTATGAACATCCATCTTGGTGACTTGCCGAATGGTCAGTGGCGTGACTTGACCGACGAGGAACTGTCGGAAATGTTCAAGATGTTGAATTATGAACCGAAACGCTAATATAAAAAAGATATCCCGCACCTACTAACACCGGTGTTGGATATCTTTTTTATTCACTGCCTTATACGTCAACCATCTCTAAAAATTGGCGTGTCCGTTCGTTGGTCGAATGGTTGAAAAATGTATGCGGATCTGTATTTTCAATGATACAGCCTTCGTCCAGCATAACAATTCGGTCGGCAACTTCTTTTGCAAACTTCATTTCATGGGTGACAACGACCATCGTCATACCCTCATTGGCGAGATCCTGCATTACTTGAAGTACTTCCCCGACAAGTTCTGGGTCAAGCGCTGATGTCGGTTCGTCGAACAAGAGCGCTTTGGGTTCCATTGCGAGTGCCCGAGCAATAGCAACACGCTGTTTTTGCCCGCCTGATAGTTTACCTGGATAGACGTCTGCTTTATCAGATAAGCCGACTTTTTCCAAGATAACACGCGCCTCTTTCTCTGCGCGTTCCTTCTTCATCTTTTTGACAATGATTGGTGCCTCCGTGATGTTTTCAAGCACTGTCTTATGTGGGAAAAGGTTAAAATGCTGGAACACCATTCCTACTTCGGCACGCACATTCGACAAGTCATCTTTCTTCAGATCGACTTGTCGTCCATCAATTATAATTTCACCTTCATTCGGCATTTCAAGGAAGTTCAAACAGCGAAGCAACGTACTTTTACCCGATCCGCTGACTCCGATAAGCACAACAACTTCTCCGGTCTCCACATCTAGATCGATTCCTTTCAGCACGTCAAGATCGCCGAATGACTTGTGGAGGTTTTTTGTTTTAATCATTTAATTTCCTCCTCATATACTGTCAACATCCAGCTTTTTCTCATACCATTTCAGCAGTGCCGAGAAGATTAGTACAAGTACGAGATAATAAACGCCGACGACTAGGAATGTTTCGAATGGTTGGAATGATGCTGCCGCTTCCCTGTTTGCCAGTCCGAACATTTCCGAAACACCAATAACGTAGACAAGTGATGAATCTTTCATGGTAATTATAAACTGGTTTCCAAGTGGCGGAATCGCACGGCGAAGCGCTTGTGGGAAAATAATTCTCCGCATTGCTTGCCGACGGTTCATACCAACCGCAAGACTTGCTTCTTCTTGCCCGCGATCGATTCCCTGTATGGCGCCCCGGAAAATTTCCGCGATATAAGCACCATTATGAATACCTAGCGCGATTGCACCGGCCCAGAAATTCGATAGGACGACGATATTCGTAATTCCGTAATAGAGAAACATGATTTGGACAATCAGCGGAGTCCCCCGAATTAAAGTAATATACAGGTTTGCGATTGTCTGTAAAATTTTTGATTTGGATATCTTCATTAATGCAAAAACTATACCTAGTGCAGTACCTAGCACGAGTGCAATTGCCGTAATTTCCAACGTGATAAGTGCAGCTTTTAAAAATCCTGGGTACGTTCGTATGAATACCTCATAAAGTGTTATAAATATCTCTGGCACTAGTTATACCCTCTTTCTGTAGTCAAGTCTGTGGAGTCATTCATTCTAAAAGCTCCACACCTTCCAGATCAAGGTCTAGTAGATTTCGATCAAACCATTTCTTTGAAATTTCATCATACGTACCATCTTCAATTATTTCTTTCAGCGCTTTGTCAATGTCTTGCCTTAATGCATCATTGTCAGGTCGTACAGCGATGGATGGCTGCTCTACCCATAACGGCTTTCCGACTTCCTTAATTTTAAAATCATTATCAATCGCTTCATAGCCTACGATATCGGCTGTGATAACTGCATCGAGACGGCCTTCTATAGTCAAATCTTTTAGTGCAACTACATCACTGCTATAATACTGGATATTGTCCGAAAGGGTTTGTGCGGGTTTTTCATATGTAGATTGGGCCACGACACCGATTTTTTTACCTTTCAAATCATCCTCAGACTTAATATCCTTATTATCTTCGGATACAAAAATCATTCCGCCCGAGTAATAGTAAGGTTCAGTAAAGTTCACCTGCTTTGCACGCTCTTTCGTATAAGCCATTGATCCAATGATTGCATCGAACTTCTTACCGATTAGCCCCTGCATAATTGTTTCAAAGGGATTTGTCACTGGGTTCGCCTCTAGCCCCATCTTGTCAGCAATTGCCTCACCAATCTCTATATCAAAACCAGTTAATTTCCCTTTTTCTTCAAAATTAAATGGCTTATAAACACCACTCGCGGCAAAAGTCAGACTCCCTTTTTTCATAAGTTCATAGCTTCCATCGCCGTCACTTTTTTCTGCTCCGGCATCCTTCTTTGTCCCGCATGCCGATAACACCAACACCGAAACAGTTAACAATAGAAATAGTACTTTCAACTTCCCCATAGTAAAAGTTCTCCCCTTTTTATCATCCCGGATGTTTTTCCGGTTTTTACCTTACTCTCTATCTCGTTCCCTATTCTTTTTCTGCTAAACATAAATATGCACGAAATATGCATTTTATTGCATATCAAATTGCTCACTTTGACTGATAGTTCGCAAGTGTAATAGCGATTTTGTCTAGTATTTCAGGCGTCGTGTCATTCAAATAGTTATTAATCATAATAGAAAAAGTAAGTATTTCTCCATCTTTCGTTGTAACGTAGCCAGACAACGCGGTGACCCCGTTCAATGCGCCCGTTTTCGCTTGGACGTTGCCTGCTGCCGTTGTCCCTGTCATACGATTGCGCAATGTTCCTCCAACAAACCGTTCTCCATTCCCTGCTACAGGAAGCGCATTCAAAAATGCTGGATACCATGGTTTTGTCTGTGCTGTGTAAAGCAGTTTTGTCACTTCATTCGCCGTGACAAGGTTTTTATGGGACATGCCTGATCCATCGCGAAGCAGCATATTTTTTGTATCAAGTCCTAGAGTAGAGAGTGTTGCTTCTATGATCGAAAGCCCCTTATCCCAACTGCCCTCGCCACCTATAGTACGCCCCATCTCTTTAACTAGTACTTCAGCATGTCCGTTATTACTTAATTTCATGAAGGGAATGAACAATTCATGTAGCGGCATTGAATTTTTTGACGTCAGTAAAGTAGCCCCTTTAGTCACTTTTTTGCGCTCGACTTTCGGAGCTGTCGAAAACGTAATGCCCAGTTCTTCAATTGTTTTTTTGAAGATGCTAATCGTGTAGTTTGTCGGTTCCCAGACAGATGCCCAAGTGCGTGTTTTTGTTGTGCCTTCTGGAATCGTCCCGGATACGATAAACGTATTTGTACCGTGTTGCCTTTCAACCGTAATACTTTTCTTGCCTTTTTTAGCTACCGTTTGAGTCTTGTTGACGACTGTCAGGTAGTTATTTGCTGGTACCATGGCGACTTGTCCCGCCTGTCCTGATTTCTTGGCAGGATTCACTTCGACAATGACCGTACCTGCGTCATAGTCGTCATTTGGAGATAACGTCAGTGCGGACACCTGGGAACCTGTATAGTAGGGTTCATCAGACCAGTTTAGGTCTTGGGAAAGTCTAATGTCATCGTACCAAGTATCATCCCCATAGACGTTTCCTGCGATGGAGCTGATTCCCTTCGCTTTTAATTCGGATACGAATGCCTTCAGGTCGTTCTTCGTCAGTGTCGGATCGCCTCTTCCTCTTAAATAGAGATTGCCGTGCAGCACGCCGTTCTCTATTCGCCCATCCATATACAACTCAGTCTTGAACGTATGCCCTTCTCCAAGTGTTTCAAATGCCGCAGCGCCTGTCAGTAATTTCATGACGGATGCGGGGTGGACTCGCGTATCTCCTAGATGGGAATAGACAACTTCGCCGGTTGCTGCCTCACGAATACTTACCACAGTCGTCGCACCTTGTAATCTCGGGTCTTTCAAAATTTCGTCAATGTCATGAAATGCATACGGTTTTTGCGGTTTATCGACTGGTTCATCAACAGGTTCATCAACTTTAGCAACGGATACTGTCGTATTGTCCGGGGCGGTGGTATGGTTATCCTTACCGTTAAATCCGTTTATCAGCAAGACAATCATTACAATTACTAGTAGTACGCTTATCAACTTCAATTGCTGGCTCTTTTTCAATCGATCTTCGCCTCCCACCCAGTTAAGTAAATTATTCCTTTTAATAAACAAACAATATGGTTTTCCGATGAATGAAATAGGGGATAAAGCTATAGAGAGAGAAACGGCAGCACTCTGATCCATCTCTCACCATTTTTTTAGAGAGGTGTATATTTTGGTTCATAAAGACCCTGAGAATGGAATCGCAACTGCGCTAATCCATATATTAAAAGAAGGAAAAAGAGAGACATTCCATGAAATCATGAAGGAATTGAAACCTTTCGATATTGCAAACCAATATGAAAATTTACCAGTGAAACATCGGCCGTTATTTTTAGAATTCCTTACGTTAGATGAATTAACCGGGTTATTACGTCATTTATCACAGGATGATCAGCTCCGTGCTTTGCGAACAATCGGTCCTGCCCGCTCCACGGATATATTGGATCTTATGAAAAATGATGACCTTGCTTTCCTGTTATCGGGACTTCCCCAAAAAGAAGCCGATGCATTAATTGCCGAAATGAAACAAGAAGAAATGGACATCATCCGGCAGATCATGAATTATCCGCCAAAAACGGCCGGAAGAGCGATGACGAACCGCTTCGTATGGATTCATAAATCATATTCTGTCGAGCGGGCAGTAAAGAAACTAAAGAGTTACGCTGCACTTGCGGAGTATCTAAACTATCTGTACGTTCTAGATGATGACAAAAAAGTTATCGGTGTCGCATCGTACAGAGACCTGTTGCTCGCAGAACCCGAAGCTCAAATAGAAGACATCATGTCACGGAATATCGTCAAGGTAGGTGTGATGACCAAACAAGAAGAAGTTGCTAAGATTATTGGCCGTTACGATTTCGTTTCAATGCCTGTCACTGATGACGAAGGTGTTCTGCTCGGTATCATCACGGTGGATGACGTCCTTGATATTGTCGTCCGGGAAGCGAATGAAGATATTGAAATGCTACTGGCCTCTGGAAAAGCGATTGACTTCAGAACGAAGCCGTTAGTTGCCGCCAGAAGACGTTTGCCATGGCTAATTTTACTGCTGTTCATTGGACTTGTTTCTGGAAGTATCATATCCCGTTTCGAAGCGACTCTTGAAGCCGTTGTCGCGCTCGCCTTCTTCATGCCTATGATTGCCGGAATGACCGGGAATACTGGAACACAATCACTCGCCGTCGTTGTCCGCGGTCTTGTATCCGAGGATCTTGATACGAAAAAGATGCTGAAACTTATTTTTCGAGAGCTGTTAGTCGGGATTATTATCGGTATTGTCTGTTCCATCGTCATTTCAATTATTGCTTATATTTGGCAAGGTAGTTTTGTACTCGGACTTGTCGTTGGCGTCTCTTTACTTATCACACTTATTATCGGAACGCTGGCGGGTACAATCATCCCGCTCGTCTTGCACAAATTCAATGTGGATCCTGCAGTTGCATCGGGTCCGCTTATTACTACCATCAATGATATATTGTCGCTTTTGATTTATTTCGGAATCGCGACAATGTTCATTTCAAAATTGATGTGAATCAAAGAGGATGCGGCTTTACTCATTTGGGTGAAGTCGCTCCTTTTCTACTTGTCATGAAAGTCGATAAACTATTTACAATACCGTACAAGCCAGCCATCCGTACTTCCTGAAATCCCAGTCCCTCGCCATCCTTCTTCAAGCAGTTTTTGCTGAGCTTTTGTATCTTGCATCGGAATGAATTGCTCCACTTCCCATTCGTCCCCCTCTATATGAAGATGTTTCACAAAAACGTAACGCAACACCCCGTTATATTTCTTTTTCAGCGCGGCAATTTCCATCTGCTGTGAAAACTTGTCCTTGAGACTTGCGATGTTAAACGGAGCAACCGTTGCGCAAACGTACTTATAGTCTGCCACTTTCAACTGCTCCATTAAGACGTCTGCCATAATCTTTTGCAGACGGTAGCCACGATAGCGTGGCGAAACAGTCGATATCTCCTGATAAATAACAGACTCAAATTCCGCCGAATCAAGCCCAACGTCGGAACCGAGATGCTCTTCATCTGCTCCAGGGACAAGTAATGCACGGAATGCGACGAGCCGTTCATCTGCAAACACCCCTACCATCTTACCGCCGTCAGCCAAAATATATTCGTACTCTTTTTGGGATAATGAAGATAACGAACTTGGATTATCAAGTACATAAACCACCTCATTCTGTACACGTATAATTTCATGAAGGTCTTTCAGGTGCAGTCGTCGAATATAAAACGGATGATTATCTTTTAACAAACCACTATAAAGAATATCCATCTTCTTGTCCCTCCGCTTCATTGGATAAAACTGGTATGCTATACTAAATGAAAAGATTACTGAATAGGGGGATTACTTTTGTGACAAGTTTAAAAAGTATCGGCCAAATTGGGGTTCCTGCAAAAGATATTAATCGAGCTATTTTATTTTATAAAGATTTACTTGAACTACCGCTTTTATTCAACACAGACACAATGGCTTTCTTCGACTGCGACGGTATCCGCTTAATGCTTAGTCTTCCCGAAAAGGAACAATTCACAAACGCAAGTTCCGTCTTTTATTTCAAAGTAGATGACATCACAGCAAGCTTTAGTCAGATGAAAGAAAAAGGTGTTTCATTTATCGATAAACCGCATGTCGTCGCAAAAATGGACTCCACAGAAACGTGGATGGTGTTTTTCAATGATACCGAGGGGAATACGCATGCGCTGATGAGTGAAGTAGCCGTATAACTATTTAATGAAATATACTACTCACTTATTCATGTTAAAAAAGGAGTTGCTTCACTCATTATGAGTAAAGCAACTCCTTTTCTTGTCATCAAGCGCAATCCACTAATAAAGCATCTTCGCATTAACCAACTATCCCATTCGTACTAAAATTTTATTTCAATGTACTTTGCGACAACCAAATCATATTTGGGTCCTTTGTAAAATTAGCAACATTGTATAAAAATAATACTTCAGAGATGTTTTGATCATTCAAATACATAAGGACATCCGAATGATAATATCGAAGATCTAGTACATGTATTTCCTCAAAGTGATTCGCTAAAAAGGGGATAAATGCATGAGCATAGGAATCTTTAACAATCGCCAACTTACGGCCATTTCCGACCCCTGTTTTAATTTTTACAAGTGTATGATTACCATCCAAGAATAGCGAATACTTATCCTTTTTCTCAAGATAATCCCATTCGTATAATGATTCAGATTGTCGTCCGTCTTCATAGGTCACTGTTTGAGTAGTTTCAAAATTCGGCAAATAAACTTCAATCTTGTCCGGCTCAACACCGATCGCATTCGTCTTGGAATGGAGTGTTCCGAAAAAATTTTCAGCTACCGTTTTAATACGAAAGTCGTCTTCTTCATATGGCTTTATCCCCAACGCTCTCGCTGAATCTCTATAAGCTAGATATGCCCCACGCATCGTCCAATGGTGATCTGTTCTAAAATAGATTTGCTCGTTACTTTGCGATTTGAGCGCATCGTATACATCAATTACCTCCATTACGGAATCCAACTTTTCTTTCGCGGTTTCAAATGCTTCTCTTTCGCTGGAAGTTTGAGCAAAAAGGGGCAGTTTGTCCTCATATAGCGCTATCGAAGTTGGTGCAAGTAATACATACGACTGAATACCTTCTGCATTTGCAGCAAACCTTTTCACATACTCAATGTTTTTATCAAACTGTTCGCCAGGTTTTTCAAATGGTTCAATAAGGAATCCATCTTTGCCGAAGAAAACCCCGTTATTTTCTTTTTTCAATGAAGCCCTTTCCGACATCGCCTTCAGCCTCACCCAACCATCTTTCCAAATAAACTGATCAGACATATACGTTTCATAACGCGCCGTTAACTTTCCAGAATAAAAATTTGGCAATGTCCATTCAGGCATTTGAGCTAATGGACGGTTTTCTCTCTCAGAGAATGCACGGTCGCTAGCTAACACATTGAATAACCCTATTCCAAAAATGAATACCAAAAATACACCTACAAAACACTTTTTATGAATAGACAATGTGTCACCTCCTAGAAGCGAAAATAAAGAAATGGGTTGTATGAATCATCCGCTAAGTAAGCGGTCGACAAGACGAGAATAAGTAAACAAAATACAGGAATTAAAATTTCGTCAATCACTTTATGCCAACGTGTCATTTTATTCCTCAACGTTTTCAAAATTGGAACCGAGCCAATAAAAGCTAACAGAAAGAGAATAGCATTTGTATACGCATCGTACATGAATCGCTCATTTACCAATGCTTGTCCCGAAAACCCAAACATAATTTTCAAATAGGTAAAACTCATGGAGAGGTCTTCAAAAACGAATAGTACCCAACTAATCATGATGATAACAAACGCGTAAATGTGTTGGAAAATCGGGTGCATTTTTTCGAGTAGCACCAGTAACCCTGCCTTTTCAATCGCAATCAATACACCAAAGTAAAGACCCCAAGCCACGAAATTCCATGCAGCCCCATGCCATAATCCGGTCAGACCCCAAACGATGAATAAATTTAGATAGAGCCTGTATTTACCTTTTCTACTCCCGCCTAGTGGTATATACACATAGTCCCGGAACCAACCGCCAAGCGTCATATGCCACCTTCGCCAAAAATCAGAGATACTGCGGGAAACAAACGGATAATTGAAGTTTTGCGGAAAATTAAAACCGAACATTTTCCCGAGGCCAATGGCCATATCAGAATAACCGCTAAAATCGAAATACAGTTGCAAACCAAATGCTGCAATCCCCATCCAAGCCGATAATACTGACAATTCGGCAGGACTTTGCTGCTGAATTTCACTCCATAAAAATCCTATGTTATTGGCGAGCAACACCTTCTTACCAAGCCCGATAAGAAAAATCTTCACACCTTCTGAAAATTGATTAAGCGTAACACGTCTGTTTTTAAGTTCATGTTCAATAATTTCGTATCGTACGATAGGTCCTGCAATAAGCTGTGGAAACAAACAAACATATAGCGCAAGCGTCAACGGATTTTGTTGTGCTTTCACCCGTCCACGATACACGTCGATTGCATACGACATCGTTTGAAATGTGTAAAAAGATAAGCCAATCGGTAATGGAAGGTCCAAGGCATTTACATTCATGCCGAATAAATTATTGATGTTTTCAATTAGGAAGTCTGCATACTTGAAAAAAGACAATAAACTTAGATTAATAACAATAGATGAAAGTAATCCGAGCTTCGCTTTAAGCGGCGCAGTTAACCTGTATTTTTGAATAAATAACCCGTGAAAATAATCTGTAATAGCCGAAAAAATCATTAAAAATATATAAACAGGTTCTCCCCATGCATAAAAGATAAGACTAACGATAAGGAGAATGCCATTTTTCATCTTTCTAGAACCGCAAAAATAAAGGAGTAATGTAGTTGGTAAAAAGAAAAATAGAAATAATAAGCTACTGAATACCACACAATCACTCTCCTAGCTTTTGCTATGTAGAAAGACGCTTATTCAGCGCCCTTCAAATACGCCTCGGCGTGTGTTTTAGTCCGAATCTTGAATTGAGCATGTGCCTGCAGGATACAGGCATGCAAACATTGACGCAGGACGCGGCAAACTTAGATTCCTTCAAAATCCGTGACATCCGCTAGAGGCTTCTAAAGTCGCGAAATAAGCACCTTTAGAATTCACTTTACTTTTTCATCAAAAATCTGCTCTACTGCATCTACATTGCCATACGTAACGTATAGAATAAAATCACCTGTCGTTTTTAACACATTGTTTTTCACTTTTTCATATTGATCAGGAAGATATTGTTCCCATGTTTGTATTTGTGCATCTAATTCTTTTTGCAACGAGGCTTTCAATGATTCTGCGTCCTTCTCATTCTTCGCTTTCAAGACAATTATTTCATCCGAATTGATATTAAACATAGAGTTGAACATCAAACCTTCTGCTAGTAACTCTTTATCAAGTTCTGTTCGCTCCATAAATATTTGTGTCATTGAATCGTCTGTTTTAGCATTTACTAAATTCGTCTCCACATAATTTTGAAGAATTTCCTCATCAGTTTGTCCATCGTCGAATCCTGCATCTTTTATATCTTGTACAACTTGCCCCTTAATACTTTCCATTATGTCTTTGACGGAAACTTCGTCCTTTATACCGTCATTTAATCCTGATCCCGAACAACCCACCATCGTAAAGATAACCATTGCACATATAAGCATTCCAAACTTTTTTTTCATAAAAAATTCCTCCCCAACCTTTCAACTAGCAGTTACTTTGGCTGCTAACTGATTTGACGGATGATCTTTATTTTCGTTTCAGGCATTTTTTGGAACTCCTTTATAAAGTGAAAATTCAATCGGGATGGGGGTTCTGCCCGTTACTATGGGGTTAACAACGCAGTGTTTCACATGAAACATTGTTACTATGGTGGCCAGCAAAGTAACTTTTTATTTTCCAAATAAAAAGCATCACTCTATAAAAGAGTGATGCTTTTCCGTACAAAAATAGCACTGTCAACGACAGTACTACTCTGTTTACTAATATGAAATCCCGACACGAAAACCGATATTATCGCCTTGCAGTAGTTCACCGTAAGCAAAAGCAGCTGTGTCACCAACGGATATTTGTTTACCGTCCTCTGGCAACAAGTCGCGCTCAGTTCTGTAGTCACCCACTGCAACACCATCCGGTAAATAAGTAGGGCAGACAATTGTCCACTCAAGCCCCGATTGACGCAGCCTGTCATACACTTTATGGTGCTCCTCCGCTGCAAAAGTTAGTCGACGATTTGTATCTCCAGCTTCATAACGCAGTTTTTCGGGATCAATCTTACTTTGCAAGATGCCTGCTGTCCCAATTGTGACTAGCCGATTAATTCCCGTATCCTCCATCGCTCTTATCATATGAGGAACTGCCTCAGTCAACGTTGTTGTCTGGTCTGTACCTAGCGAACTGAATACAACGTCCATTCCAGCAACAGCATCCGAAACTGCTACAACATCACGGACATCACCTTGGATAATCGTCAACCTATCATGTGGCGCCAATTTCTCAGGTGAACGGACAAGTACCGTCACTTCATGCCCTTCTGCTAATGCTAAATTTAGGACTTCCCCACCCACGCGCCCTGTTGCCCCAAACAATGCGATTTTCATAAGAAACATCTCCATTCTATAAATTACTTTCTCATTTTATTAATAAATAAACGCCCGTAAATAGTAAAATGCCATATGTGAAGATCCGAAAGGTCTTTTGACTGATATGACGGAATAGTAGTTGTCCTAGATACAATCCAGCAAATACTAGCGGCAGTGCCATTCCGATTGAGGTCCAGATACCTTTATTTGTACCAACAAAAAGCACTTGAATGAGTAGACTAACGGAATAGATGAATAAATAAAACGCGAGTGTCGTTGCACGTAATGTTTCTTTTTGCATAGCCGTTCCTGCAAAGTAGAGCAAAAGCGGCGGACCTGGCATGCCAATTCCTGTCGTCAACGTACCGGATAATCCGCCAACAACAAAGTCCCCACGTTTAGTTCTCTTAATTCGAAGGTTCAGGACAAGCAGCAGTGTTAGCAAAAGAAGAACAATGCCTATGCCCGTTTTCAATTTGTTGATATCCGCCGAAATGAACAAAATGATACCAATTGGCAGTCCAGATAAGCTCCCGATTATCAACTTTTTTAATAGGTCTGTATCCACATCTTTACGTATTTTAGCAATAAGTGCGCTCGAAATAACAAGCGATAAAACTAGGTTAATCTGAATGGCCTCCATCGGATTGAAAATCATAAGTAGAAAAGGTGTCGCCATGATCGAAAAACCAAACCCTGTACTTGTCTGTAAAATGGACGCAAAAAGTATAATGCTAATAAATATGAAAATTGTCATTCTCACACCGCTTTCTCTATCACTTTAAGTGTATCAGAATTCTGAAATTGTTTACGACTATTAGTAATCTGAATTATTTTACTTTAGTAAATTCATTGACTTTACCTAATTTGCACACTAGAGTTAGATTCAATTCTTGCAACAATCGAATAGCACTACATCACTTTCTTATCCAGAGAGATCGAGGGACAGGCCCTATGACATCTCGGCAACAGGTTCATGACCAATGAACACTGTGCCAACTCCTACAGACGCGTATGCGTTTGGAAGATGAGAACGAGATGGCTTCTTTTATTAGAATCCCTCTTTTTCTTATCTATTTTAAGAAAAAGAGGGATTTTTTTCGTTCTTACAACTGTCTAGCTTCAGCGGCCAGATGCTCGGGGTCACAAGTCATTTTGCTAGTTGCATCCGTTGTCCGCACAGAATTAACGAAGTACTTAGGGGGTCAATACATGATTGAATTTAAAAATGCATCCAAGACGTTCGCCCTTGGGAAGCGTGAGGTACATGCGGTAAAAGATGTTTCTCTTTTCGTTGAAAAAGGTGAAATTTTCGGCATCATCGGTTTTAGCGGCGCTGGAAAAAGCACATTGCTACGGTTAGTAAATATGCTTGAACGCCCGACTTCAGGCTCTGTTTTCATTCGAGACATCGACGTCAGTACATTATCCTCAAAAGATTTACGGACGCAACGTCGCAACATCGGCATGATTTTTCAGAACTTCAACTTGCTGAACTCACGGACAGTTGCAGGAAACATCGCGTATCCTTTGAAACTTGGCGGAATGCAAAAAAAAGCAATTGCGGAACGCGTCGAGGAATTATTGGACTTCGTTGGCCTGGCCGATAAAGCTAAAGATTATCCGGACCAACTATCAGGAGGGCAAAAGCAACGCGTAGGTATAGCCAGAGCACTCGCCACTTCACCAGACATCCTTATCTGTGATGAAGCCACATCTGCACTAGATCCTGATACGACCGCCGATATACTGCGGTTGTTGAAAAAGGTGAATAAGGATTTGGGTATTACAATCCTCCTTATCACACATGAAATGCATGTCATTCAAACAATTTGCGACAAAGTAGCGGTCATGGAAAATGGAGAAGTAATCGAAACAGGTGATGTTTTTGAAACATTTACTGATCCTCAACATTCGACAACACAACGATTCATCCAATCCGTGCAGCAGGATCTACCTTCAGAAAAATTGATTAATGAGTGGCAATCAAAAGGTGGTACCAAGTTATATCGAGTTATTTTCAAAGGAGACATTGCAAGTGATCCTGTTCTTTCAAAAGTTACACGTAAACACGATGTTGATTTCAACATCGTTTACGGTTCAGTTCGAGAATTACAGGAACGATTTTTTGGCAATCTACTTGTTTCATTTGAAGGAGAAACGGATGCTGTAAGCCATGTATTAAAAGAACTTGAATTAATTGTAGACATAGAGGAGGTCCTAAAAGATGAACGTTGATTGGCTTACATTTTGGCCCCGGATTGTAGAAGCAACCGGCGAAACACTGATCATGGTAATCGCCACTCTCGTTTTTGGTTCCATTTTTGGAATTGCAATTGGCCTGCTATTATTTGTCACTAGGCAAAATAATATTTTGGAAAACAAACTTGTTTCTCAAATATTAAATATAGTCATTAACATCGTTCGGCCTGTTCCGTTCATCATCTTCTTAGTAGCCATTTCACAACTGACAAGATTAGTTGTCGGGACAACAATCGGAACTGCAGCAGCCATTTTTCCGATGACAATTGTTGCAACATTCGTCATTGCCCGAGTTGTTGAAAATAACTTGGTCAGCATTGATCCTGGCGTTATTGAAGCAGCACAGGCAATGGGTGCAAGCCCTCTTCGGATTATCTTCACGGTTTTGATACCAGAAGCATTGGGTCCACTTATTTTAGGACTTACCTTCGTTTCCGTCAGTCTTATCGATTTCTCGGCAGTTGCCGGAACAGTTGGCGGCGGAGGTCTTGGACATGTCGCGATGACATACGGTTATCAACGGTTCGACGGTAGTGTCATGCTCGTTACGGTCGTCATTTTAATCATCATGGTGCAATTGGCACAATGGCTTGGCAATACACTTTCTAAAAAAATCATGCGTCGGTAATCTGGGGAAAGTGCAAGATGCCTGGAGCTAGACACTGTTCCAGGTCAAAGAATCTTATACTTAATAATCTTTAAAAAATACAATCATTCAACTAAAAGGAGACTAATTAAATGAGGAAATTATGGTTAGTAAGTTTAGCAGTATTAACTGCTATTGTACTCGCTGCTTGCGGCGGTAAAGAAAGCGGAAATAGTGATACAGTCAAAGTGAAAATTGGTGTCAACGGTGCAGATGGTGTCCAATGGCCATTGCTGAAAGAAAAAGCGGCAAAAGAAGGAATTGAAATCGAACTTGTCGAATTCGCAGATTACACATTGCCAAATAATGCACTTGCACAAGGCGATATCGACTTAAATGCATTCCAACATTTCTCGTTCCTATCCCAATATGTAAAAGAAAGTAAAAATGAACTTGTTCCAATTGGCTCGACGATGTTTGCACCACTTGGCGTTTACTCTGAAAAAATTAAGGATATTTCTGAAATCAAAGAAGGCGACAAAATTGCGATTCCAGATGACCCTTCAAACCAAGCACGTGCGCTACGCCTACTAGAAAGTGCTGATTTAATTTCACTTTCAGATGACTTTGGATTGTTTGGTGACCCGACAAAAATCACTGAAAATCCATTGAACCTAGAAATCATTCCTATGGTTGCTCAACAAACACCTCGTATATTGCCAGATGTGACTGCAGCGATTATTAACAACGGAATTGCTGGACAAGCAGGATTTTCACCAGGAGAGGATCCACTCTTTAGAGAATCAAGTGACGATGAGAGTATTTACCCATATGTGAATTTAATCGTAGCAAGCGGGAAAGAAAAAAACAATAAAACATTCAAACGGATCGTTGAGTTATATCAAGAAGAAGATATTGAAAAAGCTATCGAAGAAGATACAAAAGGCGGATCATATCTTATTAAGTTAACACCGGAAGAGATTGATACCGTCTTTGAAGACCTTAAAAAATAATTGAACTGGGGGCATTCATAATGAGCATTGTAAATGAAAAGACGAACATATTATTCCATTCAATTGAACAGAACCATGACTTATATATTCAAACGAGTCAGGAAATTCATGCAAACCCGGAAATCGGAAACGAAGAAGTGTATGCAAGTGCTAAACATGTTGCGCTGTTGGAAGATGCAGGGTTTGAAGTAAAAACAGCGGTTGCTGGTCATGAAACATCGTTTTATGCTGTGAAAGACAGTGGAAAAAAAGGTCCGACAATCGCTTACCTTGCTGAATATGATGCACTTCCTGGGTTAGGACATGCATGCGGACATAATATTATTGGAACAACAAGTGTTGCAGCGGGGATTGCACTTGCCGAAGCGCTTCCTGAAACGGGCGGCCGCGTTGTCGTTTTAGGCACACCAGCTGAAGAAGGCGGTCCGAATGGCAGCGCAAAAGGCAGCTTCGTTAGACACGGTTATTTAAAGGACGTAGATGTTGCGCTCATGATCCATCCATCTGGAAAGACAGCTACAACAGGTGAATCACTCGCTGTGGACCCACTCGATTTTCATTTTTACGGAAAACCAGCTCACGCATCAGGTTCTCCTGAACAAGGTATCAATGCGCTGGACGCTGTCATCCAACTGTTCAACGGCATTAACGCCCTGCGTCAGCAGCTGCCTTCTGAGGTCCGCATCCACGGTATTATTACACACGGCGGCGATGCACCCAATATTATTCCCGAATACGCATCTGCACGTTTTTACATCCGTGCGGAATCTTGGCAGAAAACAGTCGAGACTTCTGACAAAGTCCGGAATATTGCTGAAGGCGCCGCCCTTGCAACGGGTGCAACCGTTAAAATTGAACGTTTCCAAAACGAAGTGAAAGACCTCGTTCTGAACTCCGTATTGGATGAAACGTTACACGTGGAACTTGAAACACTTGGTGAAGTCGTCCATACCGAAAAACGGAAAGGCAAAGGTTCGACGGATGCGGGCAACATTAGCTATGTAGTTCCGACTGCACATCCATACATTAAAATCGGGCCAGATGACTTGATTGCCCATACGGTTGAATTCAGGGAAGCTGCAAAATCGGAGCTTGGCAACCAAGCATTGATTACAGGAGCGAAAGCACTTGCGTCTACGGGGTATAGGCTGCTAACGGATGCCGAACTTCTTCATCGCGTGAAAGAGGAATTTGAAAGAGCACTTGCAGCAAAAGTATAACAGCAGTGTGATGAATTGATCCGTTCGCGGAGGTTATATGGTTCGGTCGCACATGCTATTATGATTGGTTGGCAAGCCTATATGCTCGGGTCGTACGCTATATGATCGGGTGGCAAGCCTATATGCTCGGTCTCTCACTCTATATGATTGGGTAGCTAGCTTATTTGCTCGGTTCGTACGATATTTGATTGGTTGGCAAGCTTATATGCTCGGGTCGCATGCTATTTGATCGGGTAGTAACTTATATGCTCGGGTCGCACGATATTTGATTGGTTAGCAAGCCTATATGCTCGGGTCGCATGCTATTTGATCGGGTAGCAAGCTTATATGCTCGGTTCCTACGCTATATGATCGGGTAGCAAGCCTATATGCTCGGGTCGCACGCTATATGATTGGGTCGTAACTTTTATGCTCGGGTCGCATGCTATTTGATCGGATAGCTAGCCTTTATGCTCGGGTCGCATGCTATTTGATCGGATAGCTAGCCTTTATGCTCGGGTCGCATGCTATTTGATCGGATAGCTAGCCTTTATGCTCGGGTCGCATGCTATTTGATCGGGTAGCTAGCCTTTATGCTCGGGTCGCACGCTATATGATCGGGTAGCAAGCCTATATGCTCGGGTCGCACGCTATTTGATTGGGTAGTAACTTTTATGCTCGGTTCGCATGCTATTTGATCGGATAGCTAGACTTTATGCTCGGGTCGCACGCTATTTGATCGGGTGGCAAGCTTCATGCTATCAAATAACCCCCCACCAAAAAAACAGAAAAAGGGTTACCTCAATCAGGTAACCCTTTTTCTGTTTTTTTATTATACCAACTCTTCAACAAGCTCGCGCATTGTTCCGTTCTTCGCCAAATTTGCATGCCATGAAAATGCTTTTTCCAAGACATGTGGCGTATGACCGCCTCTTTCAAGCGCCTCTTCGTAATAAGCGCGAAGTTGCTCGCGGTACATCGGGTGTGCGCAACGTTCGATTATGAGCTCCACACGTTCCCTTGGGGCAAGTCCGCGTAAATCTGCATAGCCTTGCTCTGTAACAATAATGTCGACATCATGCTCTGTGTGGTCCACATGTGAAACGAACGGGACGATACTTGAAATGTTACCGCCTTTTGCCGTTGACTTCGTAACGAAAATAGCAAGGCGTGCATTGCGGGCAAAATCACCTGATCCGCCGATACCGTTCATCATCTTCGTCCCTGAAACATGCGTCGAATTGACGTTGCCGTAGATATCGAGTTCAAGTGCTGTATTTATGGATATTAAGCCGAGACGACGGATAATTTCCGGATGGTTCGAAATTTCCTGCGGACGCATGATAAGCTTGTCTCGATACTTTTCAAAGTTATTAAAGACCTGATCCATCTTCTCTTCAGATAATGTAATTGATGCACAAGATGCGAAACGTACTTTTCCTGCATCAATCAAATCAAACACAGAATCCTGCAGTACTTCTGAATACACTTCTAAATCCTTGAATTCTGAGTTGATCATTCCGTGAAGAACTGCATTCGCTACCGATCCAATTCCTGACTGTAATGGTGCTAGACGTTCAGTTAACCGACCTGCTTGAATCTCAGTACGAAGGAACGTTAATAAATGCTCTGCCATAATTTCTGTTTCTTGATCAGGCGCTACAATCGTAGAAGGAGAATCCAGTTGGTCTGTGAAGACGATTCCTTTTACCTTTTTCATGTCAATAGGAATGCCAATCGTACCAATCCGGTCATCTACTTTCATTAACTGAATCGGCGACCTTTCACCCTGTTTACCCGGATCGTATAAATCATGCAGCCCTTCCAATTGTGTAGACTGCGCCATATTAATTTCTATAATAATTGCTTTTGCATGTTGCGCGAACGTCAATGAGTTACCGACCGAGGTCGTTGGAATAATCATTCCGTCTTCCGTTATTGAAACCGCTTCCAAAATCGCAAAGTCAATTGGCTCGACGACTTCAGCACGAATAAGTTCCGCGGTATGCGACAAATGATGATCCACAAATAGAAGATCGCCGTTATTAATCTTTTTCCGCATCGTTGGATCTGCTTGGAATGGTAATCTTTTATGTATAATATCAGCTTCAGCAAACAGTCGATCGATATCAGACCCTAACGATGCGCCCGTAAACACATTCACTTTGAACGTTTCGGTTTCCGCACGTTTCACCAATGCCAGTGGAACCGCTTTTGCGTCACCCGCACGTGTAAATCCACTTAACCCTAGCGTCATACCGTCTTCAATCCAAGACGCCGCCTCTGTCGGTGAGACAACAACGTCTCTCAATTGAACATTTTTAATTCGATCCATATGATTTCCCATCCATAGACGCCTCAATTCATAACTTTTAGTTAATTTTAACTTAAGCACTTACATGAATGAGGAATTAGGCGTTGGACAAGGAATTATCCGGTGAAGCACTAAAATACATGATTAAAGCAGCACGAATCAAGTTAAAACCCTAAAAGTTTACGAAAGTAACTGGAATAGGATTGGCTAACTGGAATTCTTGTTCCATTATCCATTTCCAAGACAAAAGTCGAGTGCGTATCAGGGTAAATCCCCTTGATGTGATGAACATTAACGATAAAGGAGCGATGACATCGTACAAATGACTCTCGCGGCAATAGATATTCAAACTCTTGTAACGTATTTTTATGAGTTCCTGAAAAACCCTCCGCCATCACATATGTTTTCCGGTCTTTCACCTCAACATATTTTACGCTTGCGAAAGGAACAGGAATCCATCCATCATGTGTCTTTACGGTAACGACAGATTTCCCATCCGTATACACGGGGTATATTGCAGTTACACACCCCTCTAGTTCCCCGTCATGATAAAACGGAACCGCCATCCCATGATAAGGGACACCAAACACATCACGGTTGATGAACTCCGACACTTTTTGTTTCTGGGAAATAGCCTTCTGTGCGATCGTGCCTTCCTTCACGGGATCCCCCGGCCTAATTTTTAAATCAACCCGCTTGCTGGGCAGATAATAGAGGTACTCCTCCGTATTCGACACCACTATAGAGATTTCATCTGAAAACACTTCCCCAATGACATCTAACAGTGCACTGAGACTTAAATTCTCCATTTTTATTACCCCTTTTACTCATTTCACGATTTATTCTTTTGCGTTCTTTCTATTATACTAGAAGTTCGTGCAATTGATTGGCAAAAAATATGGAACCCCTTTGGAAGCCACTGAAAAAGTTTTTTTATATAGTAAGAACTAGTTGATTGTAGTGAAGAGCGGCGACTCCAGCGGAAACAGCGCGAGCTGAAGACCCCGCAGGAACGCGAGGGAATGATGCCTTAATTTCTGCCAAGAACGCAGAAATACGGCAAATCGAACCCCTTGCTGTTCGATTGGCTGAAGCCGTGCCCGCGGAAAGCGTCCGCTCGGAACGGAAATCAACGGGATTGAAAGATATCATACTTTTTCAGTGCCCCCCTTTGGAGTCTATGTATACTGGGATTAACAAGATTTGTTGTATAATTAATTGTACAACTTCCTACATCTTGATTATAATAAATACTATCATAGACTAAAAATTGTGATAATAACAAAAATGAAATAACGAGGAGGAACAAGCATGCATGTAAGAGACCTACTTTTAGAGCGACTTGAAGTTGCCACAGTGAAGATCGATCAAACCGTGAGAGAAGTGCTGGATCAAATCAATGCGAGTGGATATAGATGTATTCCCGTTGTTGACAGCGAAGACTTCTATAAAGGTATGATTTATAAAGTTCACTTGATAGAATATCTGTACGAAGACAATGGGGATGAGAATTCAAAAATCGACCATTTGTTGAAGCATCAAGATACATTCATAACAGAACGTTCCTCTTTTTTAAGTGCACTCATCGAAATTAAGTCACTACCTTTTTTAAGCGTTGTAGAAAACGAGAAACTCGTTGGGATATTAACGCATAATAGTGTTGAAAGTGTGTTGGAAGATGCATTCGGATTAAAAACGGGGGGCATCAATCTTACGCTATCTTCGACTGAAGCTAAAGGTATGATTGAAAAACTGACGAAAACGTTACGCGGTGAAAACATTGAAGGCATGTTCACGCTGGATAATGGTTCCGTTCTTGCTCGAAGAGTAGTTATCACACTTGAAAGCGGAAAGACTGATGCAGAAATCGATAAACTAACCGAAAAACTTGAAAAAGGCGGTTTCAGAATTCTGCAAGTCGATAAAATCGATAAAGTTGATTGAGAGATAAATCGAAAAGCGTTGCACACATCCTACAATGTGTGCAACGCTTTTCAATTTTATTATGTCGTTGTTATCTTTACATCTGGTTCAGGAACACGTGAGAGAATAATGATTCCGATAATGAACAGGATTATCAGGCTGAATACCCCGTATGCAGAGCTTCCAGTCATCTGGGCAGTCACTGCTACCAGTAAAGGCCCCATGACGGACGCAAATTTACCGAAAATATTATAGAAGCCGAAAAACTCATTCGACTTTTCTTTTGGTACAAGCCTTGCAAAATATGAACGACTCAATGCTTGAATGCCGCCTTGTGACGTTGCAACGAGCATCGCCAAGACCCAGAAGTCCATCGTTGTTTTCATGAAAAACGCATAAATACACACAATGATATAAACACAGATTCCCACGTATAACATCTTTTTCCCGGTAAACTTCTGCGCCAATTTGCCGTAAAGAATTGCGAATGGCGCCGCCACAACCTGCGTGACAAACAAGATAATAAGAAGGTTTTCTGCGCTAATCCCTAAATCCGATCCGTAAGCCGTGGACATTGAAATAATTGTTCCAACTCCGTCTATATAAAAGAAATAAGCCAATAAAAATAAAAAAACTGTCCGGTATTTGCGGATTTCTTTAAATGTACCGCCAAGACGTCTGAAACTACTTGCCAATAAATTTGGTTCACGCTTAATACCATGGATCTGATGAACATTTTTGACCATCGGAATTGTGAACACAAACCACCAAATCGCTGTAATGACAAAGGCTATCCTACTTGCGGTTGACGTCGTAAGTGGAATAATCTCTTTACCTGCTAAAAGAATAATAGCAATACTGATAATGAACGGAATTGTGCTCCCGATATAGCCCAACCCGAAGCCCCTTGCCGATATCTTGTTCATTCGCTCCTCTGGTGTAACGTCCACTAAAAATGCATCGTAAAATATATTTGCCCCATGAAAACCAACGGCTGTGATGGTGTAGATGATCAATAACCATAACCAGTTACCGCCCGGTACGAATGCCAATGAAAGTGTCGCAGCTGTCCCCATAAGGAAAAAGAATAGAAAGAACTTCTTCTTTAATCCTTCATAATCGGCAATCGTTCCTAAAAGAGGTCCAATCATCGCGAGTATGAATGTTGCAATAGCAACTGTATACCCCAAATAAGCAGTTGAATTCGACATACTCACGCCTGCATCCGTCGCCACCGCCTTATAATAAAGCGGAAACACCGCAGTCGTGATAATAATCGAATATGCCGAGTTTGCCCAGTCATAGAAAATCCAACTGTTCTCCTCTTTACTGTACTTCTTCACGCCCTCATTCCCCCTCTCACTCCCTACTTACAGTGTACAATAAGGGGTGTTGAAAAATAATGAAAAATCAAAACTTTACAATCGTACAACTTCACTATTCTGCGATAAATACGTAGGTTGACATCGGTTTAATCGCATGATTCTTTTGCGCTTCTTCTAACAAAATCACTTCAGATTGAATTAGTGATTTTAGTTTTCCAGGCAGATCAACAAGGTTATTAATCTCCTCTTTGTAATCAGCTACGGTCATCGCAATTTCCCATTCCGCATCTTGTAGCTTAGGAGAATGAACGGATTGCTCATTTACAATTGTCCAGCCTGCATTTTCGACAACACGCTTTATATCCATTGGTGTAAATAAGGTACGTACATTTGAAAGACTGCTTTCTTTGAAGCACTCATACTGGGATTGAATAAGCACGGCCAAGAAATGAGGGTATTGCTCAATCATTTGAATTCTTGAATCCCATTCAGCAAAACATAAGGTCTTGCCCCATTTTCTAACCTTCTTTAAAATCCCCTCGAGTTCCTCAAATGATTTTAAGTACCAGGAACAATGTGAGAAAACAATATAGTCAAAACTTTTTTCAGGAAAATCTACCTCTGCTGATAAAACATCAACGTTAAATTCCATTTTAAGCTGCTTTCCTAACTTAGACTGCTGTAAATAACGAGCAGAATCACCTACAGTTATCGGGGCTCCATAATCTGGAGATGCAATATCTATCCCGAGAACAAATCCTTGTTCTCCAACGATATAAGCTAACGCAGCCGTCGTATCCCCCTGCCCACAACCGATTTCTAAAACACTACTTCCTTCTTTTATTCCCCAGGACTCAACGAGCTTAAGACGATGCTCTGTCTGAATTCGTTGAACCTCTTCACTGGAAGCCATACATTCTACAATGTTTGTAATCACGTGATCTTTCATATACACACCTCATTTTATGTAAGTATTTGAGCCCACAATCCCCACCCAAATACCTTTCTAAAACTTCTTTTCGCCAAAACCCCCTATTTCCCCTTTTTTATGCAAGTACCAAGTACCCAAACAAGGTTACTTACTTTTATTATGCAATTCAAATGACTCTTCAAGGTCACCCCATTTTACATTTACTTGTATAACTTCATCTTCGTTTATTTTTGTTCCACCTTCTGAAGCCCCGCTAGCTGTAAATAATAGCTCTTCAGGGGGTCCATCAAATTCTTTCGTCGTTTCCCCGTCACTAGAATTCGTTTTATGAGCGTATTCAAGTTTCCTTATTGAAGACAACTCTTCTAAAGATCCTTTGTATTTCAATAAAAATTGATAGCTATCTTCGTTGGAGTACGTTCTATCGCCGTTATCTTTCTTCCACACTTCCGTTCCCCTATAAACATATTCGGCTTCCCAGTGTTCACTTTCTCCTTTAAATTTATAATCATTGCTAACCCTTTTTGCACAAGCTGTTAAAACCAGTATTACTATTAATAACATGATTATTTTCTTCAAAGTAACTTCCTCCCTCAAAGTTATTGAATTAAACTTTTCCACTTTCATCGTTTAAATCCTTTTAAGATGCCCTCGCTTTCTTTATGCAGGTATACATTTGTTCAACATATAGAGTGCATAAAAGATCGAGTAAGTTTATTTCTTATGTTTTCAACCAATTTACAATTACCCAAATTTTAACACTAAACGTAACTGTTGGTTAGTTTTTAACTTAACCAAATACACCATTAACAAGAAATGAAGGATGCATCATGTGCCTGTTGTACTTTCATTCAAATCTTGGATCATAGTAAAATAACTTCTCAAACTTTGATTATCCTATTTTTATAACGTATTCCCAAAATAAAAAAGAGTCCCTAAAGCCCAAAAATTGTATTCACATTCCCCTTCTAAATGATAGAGTTGCTATAGGACAGTTCCCTCTGTTAGGGATGATTAGCTTTTTTATAGAGCAAAGAGGCAGGCGATTGATATCCAACAGTTAATTTTATTGCAGCATGTAATCGATTATGTGGAGGACCATATTAAAGAGGACATTAAACCTGAGGAACTAGCTAAACTGGTTGGTTATTCTCCTTATCATTTTTATAGGATTTTTAATAACCATGTTGGTTATACAATTATGGACTATGTTTTAAAAAGAAAACTGCAATACGCGTTATATGAATTAGTAAAAGGCGAAAAAATAATTCAAATTGCATTAGATTATGGATTTGAGACGCATTCTGGCTTTACAAAGGCTTTCAAGAAATATTTTGGCAGTCCACCAAGCTTATATAGGCTCCACTGTCCGCTATCATTACCTCAAAAAATTGACCTTTTGAGCCTTAGGCAAAAAAAAGTAGGTGGCATTGTTATGCAACCGAAAATTGTTCAGAAACCAGCTTTTACTATTGCCGGTAAAACATTTGAGAGTGTTATCGAAAATGTCTTTTACACAAGAGATGCACCTGCCTTTTGGGACCAAAGAATTTCCCCGGATGAATCAATCGAAAGCACTCTGTACGAAGCATTATCTCCAAAAAAACATGGAGAATATTGTATCAATCTTAGTAGCGTCGAAATAGAAGATAGATTTACTTATTTATTCGCGGTAAATTATGATCGAGATGTTCAACTACCTGCTGGACTGACAAAACTGCAAATTCCAGATGCTACTTATGCGGTTTTTAGGACTCCATTTGTTGAAGTCGAACAGTTTGTCTCTTCCATCAAGGGAACTTGGCTCTATATTTTAGAAGATTGGCTACCTCAATCTCTTTATGAAGTCGATGAAACAAGCTATGACTTTGAGTATTACGATGAACACTGTCATGACTGGGATTATGAAAAAATATATATGGAAATTTACTTGCCGATCAAAGAAAGAAATAGAGAGTGATCGATTCACTCTCTAGACTTGTTTAAGACAACTTTATATAAAAGTAATACAGGAGTTAACAAAATGGCACTAACAATGATAGCAATTTTTATTGTAAAGCTCGATGCTATAATCCCAATTACCGGACCACCTCCAATTTGACCAATAGCGTCCACTTGTCCCTTAACCGAAAAGAATGTTGCACGTACAGAGGAATCAGGAATAATTTTATTAAGCCAAATATCCTCTAATGGATACATGACTTGCCTTGTCACTTGAATGATTACATAAAAAATTAGCAAGCTGATCATATACGTTGAGAATGCAAAGCCAATTAATGAAATGACGATGAAGAAGCTGGCCACAAAAAGAACAACATAAATCTGCCTTAGATTTTGGTGGATAGCACTTCGATTCAGAAAATGGAGTGCTGCAAAGGAAATAAGCACGACAATGAACTGAATTCCCCCCATTATCACAACTAACTTCTCAATCGTTAACGAAGATATATTTGAGACCTCCAAAAAATGAGCGATCCATAATCGGTCAAAACCTTCACTATAAAACCCAATAAATAAAGCAATGAGAAATAGCATCCTTATGATGAAGCTCGCTTTGGAATAGGAAATAATATTGCCCATATTCTCCTTCATACTTCCCAGCGTAGATATTCTTCCTTCTTTATCTAACGGTTTGAAGTTTTCTTCTTTCATAAAAATCATTAAATAGACGGCTAATCCAATCATACATAGCCCGCCGATAATGATTGGTAGGTTAATCATAAAATAGCCCATTAAAATACTGAGCGGAATAGCTATAATTTGGCCAAGATTACCGGCCTTTGCCCCTTTTATAAATGCCAGTGAAGCACGTTCCTCCCCTATTTCATCTGCAATCCAGGCTTGCTGAGAGCCGCTAGTAAAGGTATAGCCAATCCCCCATGCAATTTGAGCCACTAGCACTGTTACAAAATAGGGAAATACCCCTTCAATTAAAAAACCGATTCCTATTAATATATACCCAATTATTAAAGATAACTTCCGACTTTTTAAATCCGAAACAACCCCAGTTGGAATCTCAAAAAGAAAAACGGAAAGCTCCAAAACGGTCCCAATTAACACAAGTTGAAGCGGATCAAGTTTTACAGTTTGCACATGGTACAACAAGTTCACCGTAAATATAAATGTGAAAAATAATTGTGATAAGAAGCATGTAGAAATATAAACTCGATATGGATCTTTTGTTTTTATTTTATTCATTTTCTATCCCCCCAGCTTGATTATAGTAAGAGGGATAGACATTTTCTTGTTCAAATTTGCGGTAATGGGCCATTAATGAACCCCTTGTTTAGCAATCGTGTTAAGTCAGACAATATGTATGTTATAGTAAAAGCACAACTGAATAACGTGTAGAAATTAGGTGCTTTTTTACGTTTGTATAAAAGCTTAAAAGGGAAGTTCGGTGAAAAACCGACGCTGTCCCGCAACTGTAAATGGGAGTACTCTTTTCAAATCCACTGTTCGTTACGAATGGGAAGGGAAAAGAACGCGATGATCATGAGCCAGGAGACCTGCCTATTTCAGTACACACCAATTCCCTACGCGGATAGGAGGTGTTAAGTGCGGCTATAATCGAGCAATTTCTTGTAAAAGCCGCCGTACGAAAGAACGTAATACAAAAGAAACATAAGAGGACTCAATACCTCTTATTTCACTGTGCAGTCAATAGTGTACTTCTGTTTACGAACCATTCGTTACGGCAACAAGCGACCATACAAATTTACGCATACTAGCATCTTCCTTACGTTTAACTAGGAAGATGTTTTTTTATTTCCATAAAAGAAAGGGATTTTAGCCAATGAAACTTGGAACAAAAGAATATTATCTGGACGCATTCAAACATGTCTTAATGACAAATCTCATCATAAGCGAATCACAATCACTGTCTTCAACCTATTCTTATTACGAAGAACAGATTGGAAAAACAACGTCTATAAACGAAGAGGTAAAAAAACTTTATTCACGTAACCTCCAAAAAGCATTCGATGAAATCAAACACGAAGTAATCGGTTCACCAGAAGATTAAGCTTAAAAAACAACCAGTAAATAACTGAATCCAACACTATATATGTTGAACAAATGAATACGGCGTATACGCTTTACAAGGGCTTTTGAGAGGCCACTGAAAAAGCCCCAATACTTAGAGCAAATTAGAATTCCTGCTAATACCGCTTCGACGCTTTGTGGATGCCTCCCGCGATAAGCCAGAAAGGAGACCACTTTCAGTCTTATCGCTCCGGCTACCACGAAGACGCGCCTGCGCTGGGTGGTCTATTTGAGAAAGCGCATTTCATTATCTGGGATGAAATCTGCAACCTGGATTGCGGATTTCTTGACTATAATTATATATGTTGAATCCGGTATATATACTGAGCGAAGGCGCCTTAACAGGGGTCGCCGAAGCCGTAAGACTGGATGCGAAGCGCTAATCCAGGCTTAGGGCGAGAGGCATCCCCAAAGCGCCAAGCGATCTACAATCCACAACCCGAATAACAGCTCTCTCATTATTGAGCACCACAACTGATTCAATAGGATTCTTTAATTCAACATATATAGCCGCTTCTTGTACAATTACTTTGGATTGCTTTGAATTGAACGACCTCTATATGATTACCGAGATGTCTTGATGTGTAGGGATGCGACAGGATTATCTAGGAGCAATGAACTGCAATTCCTAGCCACACTTGCCCATCGGTAAAGATGTTATAAATAGTTCGCCGAAAGCGGACTGGAAATGATCCAGTGAAAAAGGCATCAAAAAAAACGTGGCAGTCATAATAGACTTTCCACGCTTTTAATGTACTTACAGTTCCTGATAATTCCTCTGATGCGTACCACCGTCTTTTACATCCGCATGATACAACGCTTTCAAAGCAAAACTCTTCTCTAAGTCAAGCTCTGCCATTATCTGTTTCAGACGTTTTGACAGCTCTTTATCATTCTTTACAAGCTGTTCCATTTTCGTTCTTGAATATTTCAAAATCTGATTCCTCCTTCACATTCAGTTTGTCTTTACAGTATAACACCTATTTAAGGTCATTCGCCCAATTCAGATTTGCTATACTACTGGTAGTAGCAAGAATCGGACAGGAGTGACATCATGTATAAAACAATTGGCATACTTGCACATGTAGATGCAGGAAAAACAACTTTTTCTGAACAACTGCTTTATCATACAAAAAGCATTAAACAAAGAGGGCGCGTGGACCATAAAGACGCTTTCCTCGATAGCCATACAATCGAGAAAGAAAGAGGTATTACGGTTTTTGCAGACCAGGCATCCATTTCCTATAACGGATCTACCTACTACATTATCGACACACCTGGACACGTCGATTTTTCTCCTGAAATGGAACGCGCAATTCAAGTAATGGACTATGCCATTATTATCATTAGCGCAAGCGATGGCGTGGAAGGTCATACGGAAACCGTCTGGCAACTGCTCCGCAAACATCAGGTACCCACATTCTTTTTCATCAATAAAACGGACCGTGAAGGAACCGACATTGCAAGTGTACTCCATGAAATTCGCACCAATCTATCGGAAGACATCTGTGACCTTACATCCTCTTTCAATGAAGGAATTATGGAAGATGAACTCATTGAATTTATCGCAGAACGTGATGAAGCACTTCTTGAGACCTATTTGGAATCAGGTTACGACAACGATTTGTGGCTTGCAACATTAAAGAAAATGATTAGCGACAATAAAATCTTCGCCCTCTCCAGCGGTTCTGCACTCAAGGACATTGGTGTCATGGCGTTTTTCGAGAAGCTCGATTTATTGACAACAACTTCTTACGATGATGATAGTGATTTCGCTGCACAGGTCTATAAAATCCGCCATGATGACAGTGGTAACAGGGTCACTTTCCTTAAATCACTAAGCGGTACGCTAAGTGTCAGGGATGGAGTGAATTATGGAGATTTCACGGAGAAAGTGACACAGATACGCGTCTATAACGGTAGTAAGTTCAAAGCAATCGACCATGTTCATGCCGGTGAACTGTTCGCCGTTACTGGGTTAACGCAAGCATCCATTGGTGACGGTGTTGGAGCGCTAAAAGAAAAAGCGACCTTTGACATGATGCCTACCCTTAAGTCAAAAGTGATTTTCGACGCTGCCATCCATGTAAAAGAAGTACTTCGATGTTTTAACCTACTCGATGCGGAGGATCCTTCTTTGCGCGTCTTCTGGGATGAACATTTCCAAGAAATTCATGTTCACGTTATGGGCGTCATCCAGCTCGAAGTACTCCAACAAATTGTTAACGAGCGTTTTTCGATTCAAGTCTCCTTCGGCGAACCTAAAATCCTGTATAAGGAAACCATTGAAACATCCGTAACGGGTTATGGTCATTTTGAGCCTTTAAGGCATTACGCGGAAGTACATCTTTTAATTGAACCAACCGAAAGGAATAGTGGCATACAGTTCGACAACGTCTGCCATGCAAACGATTTACTTATTGGTCACCAAAACGTAGTACGCAGCCATTTATTCGAACGAGAGCATCATGGTTTATTAACCGGCTCAGCTCTCACAGATGTCAAAGTAACGTTACTGACAGGACGAAGTCATAACGAGTACACATCTGGAGGTGACTTTAGAGAGGCTACTTTCCGGGCTCTGCGACAAGGTTTAGAACAAGTACCCAATACGTTGCTCGAACCCTACTACGATTTCAAAATAAAAGTGGACTTGGATAATATGGGAAGAGTGCTGTCAGACATTCAACAAGCACATGGCAGCTTTGACGCACCAGAAACAATTGGCGAAAAAGTTATTGTAAAAGGGCGTGTGCCAGTTGCTACTTTTATGAATTACAGCACCGTCTTTGCTTCATTCACCCACGGTAAAGGAACGCTTAGCCTGTTATTCGGGGGCTATGACCGCTGTCATAACCAGGAACAAGTCATTGAAGAAATCGGTTATAACAAAGAAGCGGATCCCGAATACTCATCCACTTCCATTTTCTTGACCAAAGGAAAAGGCTATTCCGTCCCGTGGGATGAAGCCGAGAAGGCAATGCATTGTTTATAAATAAAACCCATTGTCATGTCTGTTGATTAACCAAAGTAACCAGTGAGTAACGTGATCACCTACTGGGCGCTATGTGTATAGTTGACTTTGGACTGCTTTGGATAGAGTGACTTCTATACGATTACTGGGACGTCTAGATATGTAGGAATGCGACACGCAACTATTCGCAACAGGATTACTGAAAAAAGTGTGGCTAGAAGTGACGGAGTCACTTCTAGCCACACTTGCCTCACGGTAAATATGTCGTGATTAATTCGCCGAAAGCGAACCGGAAATGATCCAGTGAAAAAGGATTATTCCAAGCCCTGCTCACCAGTATTTTATTCGAATAAATGGTTAATCAACAGACGTGACCCATTGTTGTTTTATTCATGCAGCACAGACCGCCTGTACTTTTAGACTATTTTAAATAAATCGCGATTGACTTTAATTTCAAATGAATATACGATTACTACTATTATTAATTCTATGAAAAACTTCTTAGAAGAGCGGCCAGTTAGTAAAACTTATTTCAAAGATTCAAGTGTTTTTTATTAAAAGAAATCCAATTTCCTTATGAAGGGTATGAATCGATTTGACTTTAACTAGAAACAACGACTTACTATTACAAAACATCACACCTGATGAATCATTTCCGGTTTCATTCAAAGAATTGGAAGCGGCTGCTAAAGAAAAGATGCCCGCTGGTGCATTCGGCTATATCCAGTCTGGGGCGGGTGGTGAAGAGACGTTGCGAAAAAACGTCTCCTCTTTTTCAAAGTATTCCATTGTCCCCCGATTTCTAAATGATGTTTCTACATTGGACACGTCTGTAAAATTATTCGGCCATACATATCCTTCTCCTCTATTAATTGCACCTGTGGGCATGCAAAAAATCGCACATGAAGAGGGCGAGATTGCTACCGCTAAAGCAGCAGCCACGCTTGGCATTCCATTCATTCAAAGTACAGTATCTGGCTTTTCAATTGAGGAGGTTGCAGAAGCTACTGGCGACAGTCCAAAATGGTTTCAGCTCTACTGGTCAAGCACTAACGATGAAATTGGTTATAGCATGGTCAAGAGAGCCGAGGAAGCTGGTTTTGAGGCCATTGTCTTAACAGTTGACACAGTAATGATGGGATGGCGTGAAGAGGACGTACGCAATCAATATTCCCCTTTGAAACTAGGATTCGGCAAAGCGAACTATGAAACAGATCCGGTATTTTTGTCCTCCATTCCAACTAACGATTTTGACTCCATCATTCAAGGGATACTGGATAACGTTTACCACCCTACACTTAGTTGGGCCAACGTCATGGAGTTAAAGAAAAGAACGTCCTTGCCAATCCTCTTAAAAGGGATTTTACATCCGGCAGATGCAAAGCTCGCTATCGAAAACGGCATTGATGGCATTATCGTTTCAAACCACGGCGGGCGTCAGCTTGACGGGGTTATTACTAGTATTGATGCTCTACCAGCAATCGTAGAAGCGGTAGGAGGTGAAATTCCTGTACTATTAGATAGCGGAGTTCGTCGAGGCACAGATGTTGTCAAAGCACTTGCACTGGGGGCTGATGCAGTTTTAATCGGCAGGCCATTCGTGTACGGATTAGCGGTAGATGGACAAAAAGGCGTTGAAAAAGTATTGGAGAATATCCTTCAAGAAATGAAAGTTTCCATTTCATTATCGGGCGTTTCTGCTTTAAAAGATCTTCGCAACTTACTAACAACGAATACTCCTAAAGCTTTTTAAAAATAACGAAATACTTCATCTATAAGAGAAAAGTAAAGCCACGTTCCGCCTGGAACGTGGCTTTACTTTTTGTCGGATTAATCTCCAAGTCGAAACACCAAAAAAAGTTCGTTGGGGTCTTTTTCATGCATGCTGGACACCTTTACTCCCTTTATCAGCTCAAAAGGAGTGCTCGTTTCAAGGAACTCAATATAATCACTTGTTGGATAGTAAAGGATAATATCTACAGATCGCTTGTGCTGGTCGACTGACCGTAGAACGTTAGCAATAACCGTCATGAAAATCTGGATTGAAAAAGGATTGAAGAAATAAAACCGGTTATCCTCCGCCTCCACTTCATATTCCTCTGCCAGACGGCATTCAAAGCTGATGAACGTGTTTGACCGTTTGACTTTTTGCATATAACTTGCTTGGTTTTCAAGTGCTTCCTGATACAGTTGCCCACTCATTTCAATGCCTGTAACCGAAACACCACATCGATTATGTATATAAAATGGCAGCCTGCCTTTGCCACACCCAAAATCCACTAATCTGTCGGTTTTCTTTAATTCATAGACCTCAAAAAAATCATCCAATGCCTTATAGGGTGTCGCTTCGTAGCGGTTATAATGAGAGGACTGATGCAGCCATTCACGCACTCCAACAGTATTAATGCGCAGTAACCGATCGCATTCTTTATCATACATAGCCATTTCTCCCAACTTGTTTATACCCATTGTATCAAAACACCCGAAAAAAACTTGGACATTTTGAAAACATGCCCAAGTTTTTTATTCTAGATAAGTTGAAATAAAGATTCCCTTTAAATCCGCTACAGCGCTTGGGGATGCCTCCCGCCCTAAGCCAAGCAGCTTCGCCGCCAGTCCTAGGGCATCGGCTACTCCTTATAAGGCGCCTTCGCTCAGTTTATTTAGGTATCCAATTGTTCAACATATATACTCTTTGCTATTGTGGTTAATTTAGCGTTATATGCCTTACTATCATTCTCCATCCTTACTTAAGCGTCGAGTTCAATACAGCTACTTGCCCAGCCTTCTTGGTGGCTTTCATTTCGGAAATAGCTTCCAGATGTTTCGTTGTATCAAATTCATTAACACTTTTCGCCACTACCATTGTAGCGATTCCGTTTCCGATTAAATTCACAATCGCACGTCCTTCACTCATAAAACGATCCACACCAAGAAGCAATGCTAACCCTTCAAGAGGAATGATTTGTAATGCCGCTAAAGTTGAAGCTAAAACGATGAATCCGCTGCCTGTAACGCCCGCAGCTCCCTTAGAGGTTAACATTAATATTAATATTACTGTAATTTGTTGTCCTAGTGTTAAGTCGACACCAAACACTTGCGCCAAAAAGACGACCGCCATTGAAAGATAAATAGATGTACCATCAAGATTAAAGGAATAACCTGTCGGGATTACGAGGCCAACAACAGATTTTGATGCTCCGTAACGCTCCATCTTATCCATCATTCTTGGCAGAACAGATTCTGAAGAACTTGTACCTAAGACGATTAGTATTTCTTCCTTGATGAATTTCAGGTAATTCCATAAGCTAAATCCATTCATCTTACAAATGATATTTAATATGACAAAGATGAATAAAAACATTGTAATATAGACTGACATCATTAATTTACCCAGTGGTACCAGTGAAGTCAGCCCGTAATGACCAATTGTATATGCCATCGCTGCAAATGCGCCAATCGGGGCTGCTCTCATGATATAACCTATAATTTTAAAGAAGACGAGCGAGAGTTTATCCATGAACTCTATAACCAATTTGCCCTTCTCGCCAAGAGCGGCAAGGCCTACACCAAATAAAATGGAGAAGAATAACACTTGTAGAATATCGCCTTTTGCAAACGCATCGACCATATTAGAAGGAACAATTTGAGTGACAAACTCAATCCAGTTAATACTTTGTCCACCTTCAGCAGTATATTTTGATACATCGCCTTTTTCAAGTTCATTGTAGTTGAGTCCTGCTCCTGGTTTTACAAGATTAACAACGATTAACCCAATAACAAGCGCTAATGTTGTAACAACCTCGAAGTAAATAAGAGCCTTACCACCAACTTTACCAACCTTTTTCATATCTCCCATTTTCGCGATCCCAAGTACAATCGTTAAGAATATAATAGGGGCTATGACCATTTTCACAGCATTTATAAAAGTATCTCCTAGTGGCTTCATTTCTTTTCCGACGTTTGGCCACACGAGCCCCACTACTACCCCAATCACAATTGCGATTACTACCTGAACGGTTAAATTCTTAAATATTCTCACCTTTAATCCCCCTTTAAACTGAATACTTCATCATTACTAATTAATACAAATGATAGCGCTTTCAGTAGGGTGTGAGAAGTTTATGGTCATAACGGCTATTTTGGTCTTTTTGGTCTTACTTTTTTTGCTCATTGGATACATAACGATTTATAGGTCTTCCAACCCCTCCGTATTGGACATCGAGGGTAATGCCACCGCTTTTTTCCAGGTAATCTAAATAGCGGCGAGCAGTCACTCTAGCTATTCCGATTGCACCTGCCACCTCTTCGGCAGAGCGCGGACCGTCTTGGTTCTGTACATACATCGTAATTTCATTTAAGGTGAATTCATTCAAACCTTTTGGTAAATTGTTGCCCGTGATTTTCTTTGAATGCTCGGAGTAAATCAGTAAATCAAGCTGTTCTTGTGAGATCACTTCAGATGCATTCAAGCTTGTCCTGTATTTCCGATATTTCTCCAATGCCTGCTGAATTCGCTGAATTTTAAATGGCTTAATAATATAATCCATCGCACCATTTTGAAGCATAAGCTTAATTGTTTCGCTGTCTTTAGCGGCAGATACGACAATCACATCTGCCTCCAATTTTTGTTTTCTGAACTCTTGTAATGTCTTGATCCCGTCTTTTTTTGGCATATAAATATCTAATACTACAAGGTCTGGACTTAACTCTTTCAAAAGTCTAATTCCCTCTTCGCCATTACTAGCGACGGCCACTACTCGGAATCCTTTTACACTTTCAATAAACTCTCTATTTACTTCTTGAACCATTGGATCGTCTTCAATCAGTAGTACCTTTATTTCTTCTTTACACGTCATACAACTCATCCTCCACTTCCATTGGGAAGGTAATAATGATTGAAGTTCCTTCACCCTGTTGGGATGAAAGGTCAATTTTGCCTCTCCCTTTATCAACGATCTGTTTTATCAAAAAAAGTCCGTAACCAGTACCTTCAGATTTGTTCATCGTAAATCCTTTTTCATAAAGTCTTGGTAGGTATTCTTCGCTCATGCCAGATCCATTATCCTCAACCAATACGGCACACACGTAAGCTGACTGTTCAAAACTAATATCAATTCTTTTATCCTCAGTCTCAATTTGATCGAACGCCCCAAAAGCATTTTCTAGTAGATTACCTAATAACACAACAAAGTCATGTTGGTCTAGTTGATTGGGAAAGGCGGCAAAATAACTATTTTGATCAACCTCAACAGTAATCCCTAATTCTTTTCCCCTTCTTACTTTGCTTAAAAGGAGACCTGCAACTGCGTCATTTTTAATTTTTTCATTCAGAAAACTTGTTACATTTTCTTGCTCTTCCGATGTATTAAAAGCAAGTTGCAACGCTTTTTCAGGTTTCCCGAGCTGAATTAAACCAGCTATCGTATGAAGTTTGTTCATATGTTCATGGCTTTGAACCCGCAATGCTTCTACAAAGTTTTTGACACCTGTTAATTCTTCGGCGAGCTTAGTCACTTCTGTACGATCCTGAAAGATTGCTACAGCACCAATTAACTCGTTATCCTTTTTAATCGGTATACGATTACTTACGATCACTTTTCCGCTTACCTTTATCTCCTCATTATATACCGCCTTATTTCTTTCAACAATTTCAGGAAGCCTTGTGTCCTTCAGTACATCGCGAATTGGTTGACCTATAAAATTTCCTTTTACATTAAATATCATCTTTGCTTTTTCATTAAATATCGTAATAACTTCTTTATTGTCGATTGCAATAACGCCTTCATTCATTGAATGAAAAGTAGCTGTTCTTTCTTCATGCATTCTCTTAATTTCATATGGCTCCAACTGAAACATCTGTTTTTTAATATGATTAGCAAGCATTGCTGAACCTATCAAGCCAAATAATAATGTTAATACAACAATTATAAGAATGTCTTTTGTTAAATCGCCCATAATTTCAATAAAACTCGGGATTTTATTGCCAACGACCACAACACCGATTTGGTTTAAGTCTGAATCCTTAATCGGTACAAATGCCCGAATAACGGTACCAATCTCTCCTTCTGCCTTTGAAAAATAGATATGCTCCGCAAATGCCGGCTTTTCATCCTCACCTGTCGAGGGTTTTCCTAGCATTTCCTTTACAGGATGAGAATACCGAATTCCATCCATATTCATGACAACAACATAATCCGTATTATTAATGAGTCTTATTTCATCGACAACGGGGTTCACTATTTTCCACCCTATTGGTTCTTGGACTGCTTTTCTTATATCTGATAGTTCAGCTACAGTTCGTGCCGTGTTCATAGATCTGATTCTTAATTCTTTTTCCTCTTTTTGTTGAATGTTAGCAATGATGACAATCCCGCCGATTAACAATGAAAAGATAACTACCGCATAAGATAAAGTCATAATTTTCCAACGTATAGGCAATTGTCTCATTTTCAGTTCCCCTTTCCTACTATTCATCTTTACGAATCGCAATTTTCTGAGTATGCTTACACTAACGAAGTAATAGGAGGCTTACGGTGAAAAACATATTTGTTTATATGCTCCTTTTAGGCACTGGTATTGCTATTGTTTTAGGATACTATAATCTATTTCCTCATGATGAACTTGTTTATGACGATGATCAGGAAGGACTCAGTGATCAAATCATTTTTAAATTTAGCCATGTTGTTGCCGAGAATACGCCGAAAGGACGTGCAGCCGACAAGTTTGCTGAGCTCGTTAATGAGAAATCAAATGGTCATATAAAGATCGTCGTCTTCCCAAACGGAAGTTTGTTTTCTGATATAGATGATATTAATGCCTTAAAAGAAGGGCAAGTACATATAATAGCTACCTCCACCTCAAAACTTGGAGTACTTTCTCCTGAATGGGGTGTTCTCGATCTACCATTCGCCTTCCCTAATCATGAAGCTATTCACAAAGGAATACATGGGCCTATCGGTGAACACCTGCTAAACTCATTGCAAAAAAATGGAATTGTTGGACTCGCCCATTGGTCCAATGGTTTTAAACAAATCACATCAAACAAAGGCCCTATTGTTACACCACAAGATCTGAAAGGGCAAAAAATCAGGATTATGAAAAGTGATGTCATTCAAGCCCAATATGATCTATTAGGCGCTAAGGCGCAACAAGAATCATTTAATTCTACCTATAACTTAATCGAAGCCGGACATGTTGATGGTGAAGAGAACACGATTTCAAATATCCATTCTAAAAAGTTCTATAACGTTCAAAAACATTTGACGATCAGTAATCATGGATACCTAGGTTACGTCGTGATGATGGATCAAAAAGTCTGGGATCAGCAAACAAAAAACACTCAGCAAATCCTACTTGAAGCTATGGATGAGACAACCGCCTGGAACGACCGGCATTCTATACTGATGAACGAAGAGCAACTTGAACTTATCAAACGTAACTCATCTATTCAGATTCATGAACTTAGTGATATTGAAAAACAGGAATGGATAAAGGAACTGTACCCTGTATACGATATTCTTTCAACTACAATTGGCAGTAAATTGGTTGAAGATATAAAAGAATTAGGGGCTACTTATAGAGGAGTGGATTGAATGGAAACTAAGTCAGTAGGGGCGTCTATCACTTTACTAGCGGGATTTCAGTGGCTGTTCTTTATGTTTGCCAATACAGTCGTCATTCCTATTTCTGTCGGCAGTGCTTTTCAGTTGGAATCCATTGAAATTGTATCCGCCATTCAACGCTCCTTCATCTTCACAGGAGTGGCCTGTATGCTGCAAGGGCTTATCGGGCATCGTTTAGCATTAATGGAGGGTCAATCTGGACTGTGGTGGGGCGTCATCCTAAGCTTGGCTGCTACGGCCAGTACGATGAATCTCGAACTAACTACGATTGGTGGCAGCATTGCAGTTGGGGTTATAATTTCGGGCATTATTGTCGCAGTTTTCGGTATTTTGGGTATGGGAGAGGTGTTAAAGAAATGGTTTACACCCATCGTAATGTTTGTTTTTCTCCTATTACTAGCTAATCAGCTCATCACTATTTTTCTAAAAGGAATGATTGGCCTCAATATAGGTGATTCTATAGATGTAAAAGTCGCCTGTTTTTCATTTACTCTCGCCGCACTGACGATCCTTATCCATGTAAAAGGAAAAGGAATTATTAGCAGCTTGAATTTGCTCATCGGAATGACAGTCGGATGGATTGCTGCCGCCCTGCTGTTTCCTGCGGAAGTAACAGAGACAATTAAAACGACCCCTTTCCTTACCTGGTTTCCTTGGGGGCAACCCGCTTTTGAGTGGGGCATCGTCATTACGGTGGTCATTACTGGATTATTAAACACTACGAATACGATTGCCACATTGAAAGGGGCAGAAGATGTTTTTGAACAGGAGACAACTCCCAAGCAGTACCGTGCCTCCTTCTTCCTAACAGGGATGTTGTCGACAGCTTCAGGCGTGCTTGGACTTGTCCCCTATGCACCCTACGCTTCATCATTAGGATTTTTGCAGTCAACTGGAATTCGCGAAAGAGCACCGTTTTTTGTAGGATCCATGTTATTCATCCTCTTGGGATCGGTTCCACAGTTAAGTGCCTTTTTCTCAACAATTCCGCATAGCGTTGGTAACACAGTACTGTTTGTTGCTTATTTACAGCTGTTCCGCTCAGCAATTCGCAACATAGAAGGCCTGACATTCGAACCCACTACAGTCTATCGCATCGCTTTACCGGTGTTATTAGGACTATCGATTATGACATTACCGGCAACGGCCTTTACAACGATTCCACAGCTTATACGCCCAATCCTTTCGAACGGCATGCTAATGGGGATTTTGGCTGCACTTTTTATAGAGCTTTTGCATTATCTCGGTCAACAGAAGCGAGTGATGTCATGATTAGGACTATTTCCGTTATATCAGAAGTTCCAATCTAACCGTTAATAAATGTGGGTACCGGGTATAGGTGAAAAGTAATTTACAGCTGTTTGCCTTCTACAATCTCAACGAATTTTGTTGAGGCTCGTGATAATGGTACACTTTTTAAAAAGCATACGCCTATACTTCTCGTCGGTATCTTTTCATTTAGTTGTACTTCATATAACAATCCTTTATTTAAATACTCTTGAGAAAACTCTTTTGTTACACACGCTATCCCTAAATTTATTTTAGCAAACTCTAATAATAAGTCATGTGAACCTAATTCAAATTCCGGTGAAATCTTTATACCTTTAGAAATCATATAATCCTCTACATACTTTCTCGAGTTTGATTTCGATTCAAGAAAAATTAATGGAAGCTTTACTAATTCATGTAGGCTTAAGGGTTTAGCCAATATTTTCTTAAACCTTTCCCCATAAACAAATGTATCCTGGATATCAATACATGGCTTCAGTTCTAATGTAGGATCGTCAATCGGGAAGTTACAAACAGCAACATCTACTCCACCTGATTTTAAAATCGAACAGAGTTCCAATGTCGTACCATTTACAATCGTAAATTTTATATTTGGATATCTAATGTGAAAAGCCTCCAAATAGGGAAGTAGAAAATACCTTGAAATTGTATCTCCTACACCTATCTTTAATTCACCTGTCGTTAAGTTTTTAAATTCTAAAATCTTTTCTTCTCCGACATGAATTAAATTAATAGCCGAATTGGCGTATTCAAATAGCAGACTACCTTCATTTGTCAGAGATACGCCTTTTGGACTTCTATAAAAAAGACGTGTATCTAATTCCCTTTCCAACTGCATGATTGCCTGACTAACTGCTGGTTGCGTCATATAAAGATCTTTTGCAGCCTTGGAAAAACTCTCGCTTTTTCCTACTTGACAAAATATTTTATATAAATCTAATTTACTAACCATATAAGCACCCCTTATACCGACCATTTGTTATATTAATTTTACTTATACCACTAATGCGTTGTATAGTACAGATAGAAAGTTAGTTAATATAAATATACTTTGTAATATTAAGGAGCGATTCCATTGGAAAGAATAGTTGGAACAGTTGCAAGAGGCCTCCGTTGCCCAATAATAAATCGTGGAGATAATATTGAGGATATAGTAGTAGAAAGTGTGTTAAAAGCTTCCGAAGTTGAAGGCTTTACATTTAATGATAAAGATATTGTTTCTATAACAGAATCCATTGTTGCTCGAGCTCAAGGGAATTATGCAACGATTGATCATATTGCTAAAGACGTTAGTTCAAAGTTCGGAGAAGAAACTGTTGGAGTAATATTCCCTATTTTAAGTCGTAATCGTTTTGCAATCTGCCTTCGAGGTATTGCAAAAGGCGTTAAAAAAGTTGTTTTAATGCTTAGCTATCCTTCTGATGAAGTTGGGAATCACCTTGTGGATCTGGACATGCTTGATGAAAAAGGAATTAACCCTTGGACAGACGTTTTAACGGAAGAACAGTTCCGCGGCCACTTTGGCTATAATAAACATACTTTTACTGGCGTTGACTATATTGATTACTATAAATCATTAGTTGAAGAATACGGCATTGAATGTGAAGTTATATTCTCAAACAGTCCAAAAACGATTTTAGATTACACAAAACATGTTCTTACTTGTGATATACACACGAGATTTAGAACGAAAAAAATATTAAAAGCAAATGGTGGCATTAGCGTTTATAGCCTCGATGACATATTAGCCGAGTCTATGGATGGTAGCGGTTATAACGAAGATTATGGGCTGCTTGGGTCAAATAAATCAACTGAAGATGATGTAAAACTGTTCCCACGTAATTGCCAACCTGTCGTTGATAACATACAGCATATACTCAAAGAAAAGACTGGCAAAGATATTGAAGTCATGATTTACGGAGATGGAGCGTTTAAAGATCCAGTCGGTAAGATATGGGAACTTGCGGATCCAGTCGTATCACCAGCTTACACACCAGGGCTTGACGGTACACCTAATGAAATAAAATTAAAATATCTTGCCGACAATAACTTTGCCGATTTAAGAGGCGATGACCTTAAACAAGCTATATCACAATTCATTACCGATAAAGACGATGATCTTGTAGGAGCAATGGAAGCACAAGGTACTACACCAAGAAAACTTACCGACCTTATTGGCTCTCTATCTGATTTAACATCAGGAAGCGGAGATAAAGGTACACCTATCGTCTTTATACAAGGCTATTTCGATAACTTCACAAAATAAAAATTACTTAAACACTAAGCGTCCTGAGTACAGTTACTTTTAGATCTCTTTGGATTGAACGACTCCTATACCAGTACCGAGATATCTTGCTCAATAGGGATGCGACTTCGTCGTACCCCTATTGAGCTTTTTCAGTAATCGTATGGTGGTCGTTCATCAGTCGCTCCCCAAAGTCAAAGGTACACGAAGGAGGGCACTGAAAAATTACGATTTCCTTCAATCCCTTTGATTTCCGTTTCGAGCGGACGCTTTCCGCGGGCACGGCTTCAGCCTCCTCGTCACTGCGTTCCTGCGGGGTCTTCAGCTCGCGCTGTTCCCGCTGGAGTCGCCGCTCTTCACTACAATCAACTAGTTCTTTCTATAAAAAAAGAACTTTTTCATTGGCTTCACGCGAAGTTCTAAAGCTTTTTGGACCAGAAGATTAGTGATTTCTTATCTGGATAAAGGCTGCCAAAGATACAATTTGGGCTGCTCAATTCCTCTCTATAGGATTTTTTTAAAAAAATTTAAAGAAGTGTCACTTTCCATAGGGCATCATATGATGTTTGCTAAAAGCAATTAAGGAACGCATTGGACAACGTGCAAACGTGCCCAAAATTGTATCTTCGGGCACTAATAACTTCTGTGAAAAGTCATCTATTCTTATTTTCCAAGCAACTGCAATTTTCACTTGAACGTTGTAGGTACGCGACAGGTAACTAATTGCTACAAGATGACCTAGGAGGAATGAACTGCAATTCCTCCCCAAGGGTGTGACTAGAAGTGACGAAGTCCCTTCTAGCCACACTTGTCCCTCGGTAAAACTGTCGTGATTATTTTATCCGAAAGCGAGCCGGAAACGAACTAGTCCAAATTAAGGATTTTGCACCTATCTTACCAGTATCTTGTGCAAGAAAATAGTCAATCAACAGATGTGATAAATGATAAAAAAAGCTAGGCTCTCGTCGCCTAGCTTTTTCTATGTGTACAGCCAAGTACTTTGAAGTGAAAAGTAACTTATAACTTTTTAACAAATTCCGTTTTTAATTTCATAGCTCCAATACCATCAATTTTACAATCAATGTCATGGTCCTCGTCAATTAACCGTATTCCTTTTACTTTTGTACCTTTTTTAACGACTAATGAACTTCCCTTTACTTTAAGGTCTTTGATGACTGTTACAGAATCACCATCGTTCAAGACATTTCCATTTGAGTCTTTATAAACTTTTGTTTCCTCACTATTTTCAGCTTCTGCTCCTAAAGACCATTCATGGGCACATTCTGGGCAAACAAAAAGATTACCATCTTCGTATGTATATTCAGAATTACATTTTGGACAATTTGGTAAATTAGGCATAATTTCATTTCCTCCATTCGTTATATGCTTATATCCTCTCACAGTCTTCCCGTATTGACAAACCTTCCTTGAAGCTCTTTATTTAAACCTGTCCTATCTAGAATGCTTGGTAAACATTTTGCTCACAGTTGCGAATGCACGACAAGAATAGCCCCTTACTATCTTTCCTGCCAAACCTTTGCAAGTAATTGAATTCCACGAGTAATGTCCTCAATAGAAAGCCCACCATATCCGAGTAAAACTAAATTAGTTGATTTTACATTGACGTAAGAATTTGAAACTGGATAAATACGAATATGAATTACTTTCGCTAATTCAATAGCATCTTCTTCCGTTAAATCAGCAGGTAACTTTAAAACGATATGCAGACCAGAGCTCTCCCCGATGACTTCATATTCAGGCGATAAATAGTGATGAATTGCCTTTAAAATTGTCCTCTGTTTTTGTCGATAAATCGTCCGCATTTTATCGAGATGTCGTCTCCAATAATCTTCCCTCATAAAGTCAGCAAGGGTAAGTTGGTCCATTCGAGATACCGTTGACTTTTGAAGTGCAAACTTCTGCTCAAATGGCTCTACAAGCTTGATAGGCAAAACAAAGTAACTCATACGAAGAGATGGAATAAGTGTCTTTGAAAATGTACCAAAATAAATGACTCTCTTCATTTCATCAAGCTCAGCAAGGGAGGGTATAGGCTTTCCTTTATAGCGAAATTCGCCGTCATAATCATCCTCAATGATGTAAGCATTGTTTTGATGGGCCCAATTAATTAACTCAATTCTTCGTTGTATCGGTAAAATCATCCCCAGTGGAAATTGATGTGCTGGCGTTGTGTAGAGAAACTGATGTGATTTACTCGGAACAGTCACTCCTAATTCATCTACTGGAATCGATTCATAAGGTATTCGCTGTTGTTCAAAAACAGCTTTAGCACGAATAAATCCCGGGTCTTCAATAGCAACAGACGCTGCTTCATAGAAAAACTGACAAATCATATGCAATTGGGTCTGTGTACCACTACTAACGAAGACTTGATTCGGCGCGCATGATACACCACGAGATTGTTGAACATAGGCAGCAATTTCTTGGCGTAGGCGCCATTCACCTTGCCAAGGACTCATGGTAAATGAGGCATCTCCTATATGTCGATTCAATAGCTTTTTCCAAGTCTTAAAAGGAAAAACATCCTTCGCTACATGGCCTGAGTGAAAGTCGATGTCAATGTCAATTTCAACAATTTCGGAGGTTGCACTATATAGTTGCTGTTGTTTCGAAACAAGGCGCTCATAATCATAAGCAGCAACAAAGTAACCAGATCGCTCTTTACTTTCGATATAGCCTTCAGCTATTAATTGAGCATATGCTTCCTGAATTGTATGCACACTAACACCTAAATCCCTTGCAAGTTGCCGTTTTGGAGGTAACTTCGTATGTAGGAGAAGATGATGCTGTATGATTTTTTCTCTAATTTGCCTATATATTTGAAGATAATACGGGTCATCTCCATTGAATGACAACTCCATAAAAATCACTCCCCTGGTATGGTTGCTTTTATACAATTTGGTACTTCTAATCATATCAAAGTTAAGGTGTAATGAAATAAAGGAGTGATGGTTCATGGAAACTATTCAATTATACGGAGATGCTGTTGTTTTAAGACCAATGACCAAAAATGATGTAGATGGCATATATGCACATTGCCAAGACGAGCGTATTTGGACGCATATGTTGGATACATTAAAAACGAAAGAAGACGTACAGACCTATATTGAACAGGCATTAGTTAATCGGGAAACAGGAACGGAATACCCTTTTGTCATTGTGCTTCGAGCAACAAATGAAATAATTGGCTCTACGCGATTTTTCGATATTTCCACTGCACATAAACGGTTAGAAATCGGTCATACTTGGCTGCATCCGTCATTTTGGCGCACAAACATCAATACAGAGTGTAAATACTTGCTACTATCTTACTGCTTTAATCAACTACAGTTTCAACGAGTACAACTTAAAACAGGTCATGAAAATAGCCAATCTCAAAAAGCTATTGAACGGATTGGTGCTAAAAAAGAAGGGGTTTTACGTAATCATATGATTAGACCTAATGGAACGGTGCGACATACGGTTATGTATAGCGTAATAGAAGAGGATTGGCCTGAAGTAAAACAGCGTATAGAAGGCTTAATGGAGAGTTATCAAAAATAAACCCGTACTTTATCGAGTAGGAGACACCACATAATTCTCTCAAGGGTTAAATAAATATAAAAGGAAGTATTCCAATACAAAAACGACTAAGAAGTATGTTCTAAGTCGTTTTTGCACTTATTTTTTCATTAGTCAGAAGCTCACTTTCTTTCCAAAACCGCAAAGTAATTTCCTTCATTATCCGCAAAATTAAATACTCTGCCAGAAGGCATCGTTACCATGTCTCCAACTGTGATCTGTTTATCCTTAAAGTCTCTGTATAATTCATCAAGATTCTCTGAGAAAAGCAGTAATGAAGGTGTTTGAAGATTTAATTCCGGCTGCATTTTAGCAATGAGTTCCTTATTGTGAAGTATGATAGTTGTTTCCGCGTCCTTTGTTGGAGCGATTTCAATCCATCTCATTCCTTGGCCATTATCTTCTTCTGAAATGACGCTAAATCCTACTTTTTCCGTCCAAAACTTCACTGTCTCATCTTGGTTATTGACATATAACATAATTTGACCGATTTTTGTAATCATATTGTTCACTCCCTATCAGTAATTTGTTTGTGTACTAACATGTGTTGATTAACCAAAAACAACTAGTAAGTAACTGCATCAAACACTAGGTGCTTCGTGTACAGTATCTTTGGATTAAACGACCTCTATACGATTACCAAGATGTCTCGATGTATGGTTCGCCGAAAGCAAACCGGAAACAATCAAGTGAAAACGGGGGTTTTGAAGCCTATCCTTTCTGCTCTTTATGCAAGAAAGTGGTTAATCAATTGAAGTAATTCGGTGTAAAAGACCCCATTTACTCATGATACGATTCACTGACTACGTACTTTGAAAAAAGAACCTTTAATCTGAAGACTGATTAAAGGTTCCGTGTTTTATTACTTCATCTCAATTTAGTATTAGCTAGGCTCCGGCAAGTTTTCGCTTAGACCAAGCGTCTGCGCTGTTGAAGCATGCATTTCGTGCAAAAGCTCTGGATTTTCCATTAGCGACATGCCATACGAGGGAACCATTTCTTTCAATTTTGGTTCCCATTCTTCGATATATTGCGGGAAGCATTTTTTAATGACATCAAACATAACGTGTACGGCAGTAGAAGCACCCGGAGAAGCGCCTAGCAATGCTGCAATCGATCCATCTGCTGCAGTAATAACTTCCGTACCAAATTGAAGTGTTCCTTTACCGCCCGCCTCAGTATCTTTGATAACTTGTACACGTTGGCCCGCTACTACAAAATCCCATTCTTCAATTTTGGCATTCGGGATAAACTCTTGTAACTCTTTCATACGCTGTTCTTTCGATAACATAAGTTGCTGAATCAGGTACTTTGTCAATGACATTTCTTTTGCGCCTGCCGATAACATCGTCAACACATTATTTGGTTTGACAGAAGTTATTAAATCTAACATTGAACCCGTCTTTAAGAACTTTGGTGAAAAGCCGGCAAATGGTCCAAATAGCAATGACTTTTTATTGTCGATAAATCTTGTGTCCAGATGCGGAACAGACATTGGTGGAGCGCCAACCTGCGCTTTTCCGTATACTTTTGCGTGATGCTGCGCCACAACATCCGGATTATTACACACCATGAAGATTCCGCTTACTGGGAATCCACCAATATGCTTTCCTTCAGGAATACCGGTTTTTTGTAGTAGATGCAGACTTCCTCCGCCGCCTCCGATAAAGACAAATTTTGCAGTATGGCGTTCGATGCTACCGCTATCGACATTCTTCACTTTCAATTCCCATGAGCCATCATTCGTACGTTTAATAGCATCAACACTATGCTTGTAATTGATATCGACATTTTTAGACTGTAAGTGGTCAAACAACATGCGCGTTAAAGCACCGAAGTTGACGTCCGTTCCGGTGTCGATTTTTGTTGCTGCTATCGCATCATTTGATGGACGGCCCTGCATAATTAGCGGAATCCATTCCATTAGTTTTCCTGGATCAGCGGAAAATTCCATCCCTTTGAACAACGGGTTATTTGACATCGCTTCAAAACGTTTCTTTAAAAATGCTACATTTTGTTCTCCTTGTACCATGCTCATATGAGGCAATGACATGATAAAATCCTGCGGATTGTTAATCAGCTTATTGTTTACAAGATATGACCAAAACTGCATTGAAAGCTGAAACTGTTCATTGATTTTTATAGCTTTGCTAATATCTACAGATCCGTCTGGTTTTTCACTGGTGTAGTTAAGCTCACACAGTGCCGCATGGCCAGTTCCTGCATTATTCCATTCGTTAGAGCTTTCCTCCCCCGCATTTGCGAGCTTCTCAAACACTTTAATATTCCATTCTGGTACTAATTCTTTTAGCATTGTCCCCAAAGTCGCACTCATAACTCCGGCACCAATTAAGATAACGTCTGTTTTAGTTTTTTGGTTACTCATTTTTACCATCCTTTATACCCTAGTATTCGCAGAAAGGATGTAGGCGCTCCTGCTTAGGCGTTATAGCAAGCTAAGGAGTGACCTAGACACATATCTTTTCTGTCTCAATTTTTACAATTATTCATGGATCGGAATAACTTCTATTATATAGTAGTTATAGTCGATTTAAAAGATAGTAAAGCCGAACGTCTATAGGAACACTCAAAAATCCACGGCTTTACCCTAGCTTCTTGCAAAGGGTAAAGCTCTTGTTTGCCGTTACCATTGGATCGACACTTCAAATTTTACTTCCACGACAAATCTAAAGTAGTTTTTTATGATTAACTTTAATTTAATCTTGAACAAATGAATACCTCTATAATCTGAGTGAAGGCATCTCCTAACACCATAGCGAATTCAACGGAGTCCTATGTAGGTGTCAAATTTAACAAAAAAAGTAGTTCCTTCAGATCCTGTTTGAATTTCAATTTTTGCGTTATGACGGGCAACAATGGCATAACATATACCTAAACCCAATCCAGTACCATTATCCTTAGTTGTGTAGAATGGAGTACCCAATTTCTCTACTGTCTGAGGACTGATACCTTCTCCTTGATCCCGTATTGCAAGAACTACACAATTTCCATCTTCCTTGTAGGTGCTGATGGATAGAACTTTCCCTGTGCTCATTGCTTCAAGGCCATTACGATATAGGTTTATTATTAATTGTCGGATCTCATTAGGATTTAAAAGTAGTTCTGGGATGTCTTTCATATCGAATTGAATAAGTTTATTTTGATTACATGTATCGATTTTTATCAAAGGAGTAATATCACGAATAATTGAATTTAAATCTAACATCTCTAAATCAGATGTCCTTGTATTACCTATTGAAAGAAATTCAGTAATAATAGAATTTGCCCGGTCAAGTTCTTCAATCATTAAATTAAAGTAACCATTATGTTTTTCAAATTCGCCTTCTTTTTTTAATAACTGCAAAAACCCTCGTACTGTTGTCATTGGATTTCTAATCTCATGACTAATACCTGCCGCCATTTGCCCTATTAAGTCTAAATTTGATAACCTTTTCAATTCTTGCTCATATTTCTTTTTTTCCGTTATATTTTTTAAAAGACAGCAGATCCCCTCGTCATACGGATAAGCGACTACTTCGTACCAATAATCATCAGAGGTTGAGAGATATTCGAAATGTACTGATACTCGCTCTGACATTGCACGATGAAATTCTTTATACATGACTGTATCCACACTCTTCGGGAAGACATTCCAAATATTCTTACCTAATACATCTTCTGCTGTTTTCTTTTGTGGTATATATTGATGTTTATTTAAGTAGATAAATTCCCATTCTTTATTCAATGCAAAGAATCCATCTGTAATACTTTCAATAACACTCGTGACTTTTTCATTAGCAGTAGCTAATTCGCTTGTTCGCTCTTCCACCATGTTTTCAAGTTGGTCCATATATAACAAGTTTGAAAACGTAGGGGCTGTGGCGTCAACTATAGATTTTGCTAGTTGAATTTGAGATTTATCGTAATTATTAGCTTTCCCTTCTACATTAACAACTGCTATTACCCCTAATACTTCTCCCATTGAAACCAACGGAATCATAAGTAGATACTTACTTTCTTCATTCGGGCCGGAAATTACACTTTTTGTTTCAATAACCTTTTCCATCAGGGTTTCATAACTTTGCTCAATTCTTATACTATTAAAGTTCTCAACCCAATCTGCCTGTGACCACTCACAGTCTTTACTTAACTTCGTTAATCTAATTGCTGTTTTTTCTAACGGATCTAGGAGATGTGCAGCAATACTTTTGCTATCTAAAACTTTTCCTAAGTAATAAAAACATTTATCGAGACATTCTTCTACAGAAGAACACATCGATAAGTCACGTGTAACATTAAGTAATAATTGCTTTTCAGCAATAAGGCTTTCTTTTTGTTTTAAATTATTTGCGTTTTGAATTGCGACTGCAGCCATATTCACATAAGCTTCAACACTTTGAATTTCTGACTCTGTTAAGTTCATTGGTGTTCCATAATCAAATAAAAAAACCAGACCAAACAACTCGTGCCCAAATGCAATAGGCAGAGCTAATAAGGATTTAATTTGGAAGGCTTCAACTGATCTCGGATCCGGTCGATTATCCTTTGAGGTATCAGGGATGTAGATGGTTTTTTGAGTTTCAATAACTTCTTTGGCTAGTAAGTCTATTTCAACATCTATTACCTGCGTATCAAGCGTTATACCATTTATAACTTCTGGTTTTCCTGCAAACCCTCTGAATGTTCCATCCTTCTGGGGTAAATAAATACCAACAGAGTTACATTGAACAACCTCTTCGGATATTGCCATTGTTACCCGCTGTAATACTTCGCGTAGTTCTAACTTTGTATTTATTATTTTGGTTATGTTCGCAAGCCTAGAATATCTCGTCTGTTCACTTAACATTCACACGGTCCCCAATCATAGGCATTATAAATTTCAGTTAAAAATCAGGATCTATACGTTACGTTATTTTTATCTCTCATTTCATATAAAAAATCTCTTTTACTTATGATACGGTTCGTTCTTCATTATCCTGAAAGCCCTATATACCTGCTCCAACAATATCAGCTTCATCATCTGATGTGGAAACGTCATTTTCGAAAAGGACAGTAATTCATCCGCGCGTTTTATCACACTGTCATGCAGTCCTAGTGATCCACCAATAACAAATGCCACCTTACTACGTCCGTACGTCATCAACGACTCTAAATCCGCCGCTAGCTCTTCTGACGTCTTCATCTTACCTTCAATCGCAAGTGCAATCACATACGTATCCGACCCAAATTTCGCCAGAATTCGCTCCGCTTCTTTTTTCTTCACAATTTCCATATCGGCGTCGCTTAATGATTCAGGTGCTTTCTCATCCGCTACTTCGACTATATTAACTTTTGCATACGCGCCTAATCGTTTTGAGAATTCCTCAATGCCCATTTTTAAATACTTCTCTTTTAATTTACCTACTGTCACAATCGTTATATTCACAAGTTATCCACCCTTTTTTATTTATTACAAACAAAACTTATGCACATATCCACAACACTTATCTACATCTTGTGTCCGACTATTTGTTCGCCACAACATATATCGAAGGCTCTTCACAGTAGTTGCACTTTGTGGATAACTTTTCTTCCTCCGATACAACTTCCATGATTGGAAACTTTCCTTGCTCCGCTACAAAAACGTCTAAAGCATGGTTTATATGAGTTTCACAGCTATAAGTATTCATTTCTATCCCAACTTTCAGCTTTTTTATTTCACACAAAGTTATTCACAAATATTTAGATTTATCCACAAACAGCGAATACAATAAAAAAACGGGTATAATAGCTAGCTGTTAGCTATTATACCCGTTGTGGATAAGTTTTTCATGGTAATCTGTGTATAATTTTTATTACTAGAATGAGTTACCGTCTTTTAACACCATTTCAATTTCAAGCAATTGACCATCGCGATACACTTTCATTTGCATTGTGTCGCCTACTTCTTTCGAATTATACAGATGTTTACGCAAGGTGACCATGTCCTCAATTTTTTCGCCATCCATTTCAACGATGACATCATACTGCTTTACACCAGCAAGTTGGGCAGGAGAATTGCTCATTACTTCATTGATGACAACCCCGTCTGTTACATCCACCGGTAACTTTAGCATTTCCCGTTGTTGTTGAGCTGGTATACTTCGAAGATCGAGTAATGTAACCCCCATTGTCGGACGGTTTACTTCACCATGTTCTTCAAGTTGATCGATAATCGGCATTGCAAGATTGATGGGGATCGCAAGTCCGATTCCTTCAACCGTTGCCTCCGATACTTTCATGGAATTGATGCCAATAAGCTGGCCAGCAAGGTTAATTAACGCGCCTCCCGAGTTACCAGGATTAATGGCGGCATCGGTTTGTAAGGCATCTGCAAACCAATCTACTGTGCCATTTTCATCAAAATCAATTGGAATCGAACGATCTTTTCCGGATACAACGCCAACGGTTACCGAACCTGAAAAACCGAGACCGAGCGGATTACCAATTGCAATGACCGTTTCACCGCGTTTCAAAGCATCTGAATCCCCAAAATCAATAACTGTTTTAACAAGTTTAGCGTCAATTTCAATGACAGCTAAGTCAGTCCACATATCGCTACCAACGATTTTTCCGTCTGTCTTCGAACCATCATCGAAAGTAATTTCAAGTTCTTGTGCACCTTCTATAACGTGATGATTCGTTACGATATATGCTTTGTCCCCTTGTTTTTTATAAATGACACCCGAACCTGAACCTGTTTCCCTTGTCGTTTCTACAGGCGACCAAGGATCACTAATTGTCTTCAAATTCGTTACGCCAACGACTGAATCCGCCACTTTCTCGACAATGTCAGTAACGTCGTTATTTACATCAAGAGATATGCGTTCTGTTTGCATAGCATCGACCTTCTGCTCCGAGCCATTAACCAGCGACTGTTCCTTTGTACTACTTTCGCCTTGCATGATGAACCATACAAGTAATGCACCGATTACAACTCCAATGAAGCCGGATATGAAGCCGCCTCTTCTTTTTGGCGGCTTTTGACTATGTCGCGCTGTACTTTCCGGCATAGGAGCAGAAGGTTGCGGCTCTCCATTCGCCTGATTCTGATTTAGTTCGTCCATACGCCTCTCCCTCTCTAATGATGATGTCATTGTAGTTAACATTACCCTATTTCAACCGTTTCAAAATAAAAAACCTTACCTTAGCAAGGTTTTTATACAATCCCCTGAAGGTAAGGCTAGAGACATTACTCTATACTGTGACAAGTTCAGTCGGCTGATCTGCATCTGTATCATAGAGATGAACAAATTCACCTGTCCTGATACCGCATGTTTCCAGCGTCTGTGTAACACTCATCCTTGCAAGATCTTTCATATTATTATCTTTACTTAAATGTGATAGATAGATTCTCGTATCTTTTTGATCGACAACTTCACTCATTGCAACCGCAGCATCTTCGTTAGATACATGTCCAACATCACTCAGAATTCTTCGTTTGACGGACCAAGGATAGCGTCCTACCTGCAGCATACTAACATCATGATTGCTTTCAAAGACAAAAGCATCTGCACCGCGGATGAACCCTTTCATCCTATCACTCACATAACCTGTATCTGTAATGACCGCCAATTTTCGGCCATTCTCATGGAAAACATAAAACATCGGATCAGCTGCATCATGCGAGACAGCAAATGACTGAACATCGAGTGAACCGAATGATTTCACCGTTTCCATATCAAATTGAAAGCGCTGCTCGAGCGGAATATTGCCAACAAGACCGTCCATCGCCTGCCATGTTTTTTCATTCGCATAAATTGGTGTGCCATATTTCCGTGCGACAACACCAATCCCTTTTATATGGTCACTATGCTCGTGCGTTACAAAGATACCGTCAACTTTTTTCATAGAACGATCAATGCCAGCCATTAAACTGTCCATCTTCTTCGCACTAAATCCCGCATCCACGAGAAAGGTATGTTCATCACTCTCTATAAATACCGCATTGCCGCTACTGCCGCTTGCGAGGACACTAAAACGCATTGCAAAACCCCCTTATTCATTCTCTTCTTCCAACGGTTCTTGCTGGAATTCTATAATCATACCTTCAATTGCATTGATGAAGTAATCTTCTTTTACCCCATCCTTCAATTCTACACGTACATGCCATGTCGGAGCAAACACTTGGGTTTCCGATACTTGAACATGTGTCGAATAACCGAGCTTCATAGACTTTACCTTGGAATCTTGTTTCAAGTGCCCGTTTGAATACAAATTACCGATTGCCTCTATAGGGGAAAGAAGATCTTTTTTACGATTAAAGGTACCGAATTCATGCAGCATACTTTGCTCATAGTTTGTAACCTCCCCCTTGTCATTCCAATGCAATACCAGCTTCGCATTACTACTGAAATAAATGGGATTGTCCTTCACTTTCTGAAAAAGCAATGCTTCCTGCGCCTCTTCATCTACGTCCCAAAGTTCGTACTCAGCACCGTTTAATACATACTTAGCGAGAATCTCCGTAAAATCAAAATCGCCTTTCGTATTCATCACACTGACAGGATCGTCCAATTTTGATTGAAGAAATGTTTCGTCTGAGATTTCGACTTTTTGATTTTCAAGTTTGTTTATCTGTTCATCTATAAATATCATAGACTTTGCGGACACATAAGACGGATCGTTTTTATAGGGCGGTAGTTGATCATACGTAACGTTGTCCATCTTCAGCAATTCCTCGATTGGTGTTTTCCCCATCACCTGAACATTTTGCGCATCTGTAACCTTGTCCACATAAAGTAAGTAAAGGAAAACGTTCACGATTGAAAATACGATAATAAATATCGTTTTCGACTTATTCCAATCCAATCAGTTCACCTCCTAAAATTTCAGGTGAAAAGCGGTTCCAATTACCATTAATCAAGTAAAACCAGGCCGGCTCCATGATGAAAAGTCCTGGCTTATATTTCATAAAGTAACCCGGAGTAATTTCCTCGACAGCACCAATATCCAACTTATCCGATTTTCTAAGACTTTCGGCAATATCAATGCCTGGTGGAAGAAGTTCAATTTCTGATTTTGCTGGATTTGAAGAATTGAGTCTATAGTACGGTCTTGCATAACTATATATCCGATTTTTTCCCCACTTCGGCAGAATTTCAGCAGAAGAACTGGAATCTGTATAGACAGGTAATCCGTGCAGATATAACCGGAATCTTACTGATCGGGTCTCGGCATCCATGTACGTAAATCTAAATTCGTCTGTCCATCCGCCGTGTTCATTAACAAAGTTGACTGTATTTATCAGTAACTCTGAGGGTATTGCAAGTTCTTGACTTTCTGCATTTGGTGAAACATAGTTCAGTGTTTTCTTCTCCGTATAAACATTCATCATTGCATGATCGTCAGCAAGTTCTTCAACATGAATTCCCACTTGGCTATTCCGTACTGCATTTACATCACTGAACAATGCATCACGGAATTTATTAATGGATACTTCATCCTCCAGAAAAGTGTACTTAATCGTTTCCACGGGCTCTACTGAGACTACGAGATAGGAAGAACTATCAGGGTTTACTTCTCTGTATTCTTGAAGTTCTCGCCCGACTGTTAATATTGAATTATCGAGACTTTGATAATCCTCTGCCTTCACTTTTGCGCTATAAAGCTTCTTGTTTTCTTTGCTCACGAAGTAGACAGTCATCGCAGTATTGTCCGGCTTCCATTCAACCACAATCTGGTTAAATGAAATCTCGGGCGTCGGTGCTTCAATTTTCAAAACGCTGTCATAGACAGACAAAGGAATTTCACTTTGAAAGAACACTGTAAACCGGTTAGGCTTCCGTAGCAAAATACTTATATCCTCTGAAGTAAAGTTTTCTTCCACTGTGGTGATTTCTGTTATTTTCCAGTCCGTTATCTCTTCCATAATACGATCGATTTTATCTGAATCAGTTGTTCCTTTCAAAGCATCGTCAAAATTAAAGACCATTTTATATGGTTTTATAATTTCATCAATTCTCTTTTTATCGCCTATAGAAATATCTACGGGCGGGAACTGCTCAATGGTTTCATAACGCGGTGAGTACGTCCAAATAGAAAATGTTAGTATGATACTGAGAGCGACAAGTAGGATAAGTACAATCGATTTGACAGTTTCAACATATTTCAACCCCACTCACCGTCCTCCTGAAGTTCAAACGGCAACGTAAAGAATATTGTCGTTCCTTTTCCTTCTTCGCTTTCTGCCCATATTTCTCCTCCGTGCGCCAAAATCATTTCACGGGCAATTGCAAGACCTAGTCCTGTACCGCCCATCGCACGGGATCTTGCTCGATCTGCTCGATAGAATCTGTCAAAAATACGTTTAACGTTTGCCTGTGGTATTCCCATACCATCATCCGAAATCATTACTTTAATAAAGTCTCCGGACATTGTAATGCCAAAACGGATATCTCCGCCGTCTGGTGAGTATTTTAACGCATTTGAAATTATATTATCGAGCACCTGGGTCATCTTATCCGTATCGATTTCAACAAACAGTTCGGAGGAAGAGAGAAGGCGTATAAACTGGACTTCTTGAGACTTCGAAAATTCAAAGCGACCAATGATTGATTTGAAAAAATAATTGAATTCAACCCATTCTTTATTCAAGTCATAGTCCCTGCTGTCCATGCGTGATAGCTTCAACAAATCGTTAACAAGCCGAATCATCCGCTCAGTTTCAGTCTGTGTTACGTGAAGGAAGGATGGTGCAATCTCCTCATTCTTCCACGCCCCGTCAGCAAGCGCCTCCAAATAACTGCGCATTGTTGTAAGTGGCGTACGCAATTCATGCGATACATTTGAAACAAACTCACGTCTTTCCATATCGATTTTCTCTTGTTCTGTATTATCGTGTAAGACAACAATAAGACCATTCACAAAACCAGTTTCTCTTTGTGTAACGGAAAAATTCGCTCGTAAAATATAAGGCTGATCTTCCGTACTGAAATCCAGTGCAATGGATTCCTTTACTTGGATTAAATCCTCAAATGCATACTCCTGCTCAAATCCAAGGATGCTAGATATCGGTCGGTTCAAGACCAAATCCCGTGTTAGTCTTAGCATAAGAAGTGCGGAGTCATTAATAAGGCTGACGCGACCTTTTCGATCAGTTGCAATGACGCCATCAGTCATATTCTCTAATACGGAAGCCAGTTTCCGCCGTTCACTTTCAGTCGATGACTGAGACTCTTGTAATTGGTTCGTTAAATGATTGAAGGCTATTGCAAGTTGGCCCATTTCGTCATTTCCATATACGCGAACTTTTCGCGAGAAATTCCCTTTCGCCATCGCTTGAGCCTGGCGCCTCATATCAGATATTGGTCTTGTCATCGTCTGTGCGATTAAAATACCAAGAATGATTGTAATAGACAACGAAACAGCTACCCCGCCGGCTAAAATACGATTTACTTCATCGATTTGTTTAAACACCTTTTCAATGTTTGCCTCAAGATAAAGTATACCTTTTACTTCATCTCCAACAACAATAGGCGTTGCACGAACCAAAATTCGCTTTCTTGTTTTCCGGTCAAGATTAATTATGTCATATGGAGTTTTCGACGCATTTGACTTCCTCACAATGTCGTCCGCCGAACGCTGTCCAACCATAGATATATTATTTAAGGCTGATGTTGCAAGAATAATATTCCCCGCATTAATAACCCGTACTTCATTGATATCTTCCGATTTAAAACTCGAAAGGACGGCCTGAAGACTCTTCTCAAGTGTCATCGGGTCGTCCGCAGCTCGTTTTTTCATCATTTCTTCACGCACACTGAATTCGACCAAACTCATCCTATCATCAATCGATGTTGTGAAGTTAGATTTCATGTTCTGTTCGAGCTCGCGTGCAAAGTACAGCCCGATTATTTCCATTGCAATTAAAATCAGCATCACATAGATTAAGACAAATTTAACGTGGATAGATCGGAAAAAACCAACTTTTTGCATGATAGTTACTCCTGTTCTGGGTCACGTAAGTAATAGCCAACGCCACGTCTTGTCACAATCCACGTTGGATTACTTGGTGCATCTTCAATCTTTTCTCGCAAACGACGGATTGTTACATCTACAGTTCTCACATCTCCAAAGTAATCATAACCCCATACTGTTTGTAAGAGGTGCTCACGCGTCATAACTTGTCCAATATGCTTCGAAAGATAGTGAAGAAGTTCAAACTCCCTATGTGTCAGTTCAATTTTTTCATCTCTTTTTAGAACAAGGTAAGCATCTGGCTGAATAATCAGGTTGCCGACTGTAATGTCATTTGTAGCCCCTTCTTGCTCTTCCTCAACAGATTTCATATGCCTGCGTAAATTTGCTTTCACACGAGCAATGAGCTCACGTGTTCCAAATGGTTTGGTGACGTAATCATCTGCTCCAAGTTCCAAACCAAGTACTTTATCAATTTCCGAGTCTTTCGCTGTTAACATAATAATCGGGAAGTCATATTTTTTTCGGATTTCTCGGCATACTTCCATACCATCCCGCTTCGGTAGCATAATATCAAGAAGTACTAGATCAGGCTTAACTTCTTCTACCTTTTCAAGCGCCTCATCTCCATCGTATGCACAAAAAACAGTGAAGCCTTCTTTTTTTAGATTAAATTCAAGTATATCAGCAATTGGTTTTTCATCATCAACAATTAAAATTACTTTGTTTTGCATTTTATCTTCCCCCATCTCGCCCTGTTGGCGCCTCTATCAGTGTCCTTTTACTCTATCATTCTTCGCGACGCTTCGCACGTTTCTACTGTCGCATCAAAGTCGCCATCTTCTCCTAGCACTCTCACTATTTCCCGGGCAATAAACCCCGAATATTGTCGAATGGAACATTCAAAAAAAGTAAGCGCCTTGGTAGACCCGACGAGTAGGAGGAATATAGTTCTATCCCTTGAGTCGCCGGAGTCTAAACGTTAAAAAAAGACGATACAACATGTGTATCGTCTTTGGTTATCTAATTATCTTAACACGCTCATGGGGTTAATATTGGAACCGTTCTTGAATACTTCAAAATGAAGATGGACACCCGTTGAACGACCTGTCGACCCCATTACACCAATTTTTGTTCCCTGTGATACAGTTTGTCCCTCACTAACCTCAATTGAAGAGAGATGGGCATACAAGGTTTCATAGCCATTGTTATGTGTGATGACAACCCGATTTCCATATGTGCTGTGCGATCCTGTAGTTGTAACAACTCCATTATCTGCTGCTACAATTCCATACGAGGATGGACGTGCGATATCAATACCTTGATGCGTCCTACCCCAGCGAGTACCCATTTGACTAGAAACATATCCTCCAGATGCAGGCCAAATGAATGTACCTGATCCTCTTGAAGGAATCACTTTCGTTCCGACAACCGTCACTTTGTCTACTGCTTCAGCAATAATATTTTCCTCAGAAACAGACCTGCCTATCGTTTGACCATTTCGTTTACGAATAAGTTCTGTAACAATTTTTTCCCCGTCAGAACCTTTCTTTGTTACTTTCTTTTCGCCTTTAAATAAGGAACTGTCTTCTTCAGTTAAAGTTGCATATTTAATAGCTTCTTTTGTTTTCGTTTCATAATGAACTTCCACTTCTACGTACGGTTCAATAGCCGTAACATTGAGCTCGTCGCCTAATCTAAGAACCTTATCTACTGTAAATCCTGGATTTATTTCTACCAATTTAGCCGTTGCCATATTGTGAGCGGCAGCAATTGATCCAAGGACATCACCTGAACTTACTACATACTTCTTCTCCTCAAGTGTCCCTTTATTAAGGAGAACCATGGCTTCTTCTGTACTTCTTACCTCTTTTGGAGATACATTCCCCGGTACCGCCTGCATCTCACCGCTAATTAAGATGTTTACAATACGCGTTTCATCTTCTTTCAAAGGGGGTATTGGTTCAGAAGAAGCTTTGCGGGCTTCGAATTCATTAAGCTTCTTCTCAGAAACAGATTGTAATTTCAACTCGCGAATCACTTCATTATACGTGGCCATATCATTAACGTAGAATGCCAGTTCTTCGTCAATTAAAACGCCGATTGCTTCCGCTTCCACGGACAGCATTCCATGAAGTTTTTCTAGGACAATGTCATCGTCTGTTTCTGCTGTAAATACCCGCTCTGGAATCACCGATAAATCTGTTCCTATTGTAAGCGGAAGATTCTTAAATTCAGAGGCTGCTTTTTTCAGCTCTTCTTCTTTCAATTCTTCCAGCTTTTCTTGATCAGCTATAACACCCACATATTCCCCTTTTGAATAGATATGGAATATGGTCGAGAGGTCCTTACTCTCCTCTTCATTCGCAAAACCTGAATTTACCCCAAGTCCCGCTAAGATCATTGTCAGAACGAGGATCTTTTGAGTCTTTTTGAAAGGACGAATAAATTTGGGTAATGCTTTTTTTGTTTCGTCCTGTTTATTTCTTTTGAAAAACATATATGAAACTCCCTCCATATTTCAATCAGAAGACTGATATAGATCATTTACAGTATGCAAATTTTCACGCCTCTCTAATTTAACATATCCGGTACCATTCTTGTAGCATTATAGGACTTTGTAATGAGAATGTAGAATAGCATCCATTTATTAACTATTAATTTTGTAATGATAGAGGGTTCTCTTAACTTTCTTTTCTATCACATTACTCGACTATTACCTTGCTATTTATACATTTAGCGTTCTATTCGACAATTTATTTTTCATTGTTTCGACTTTGCTACGTCACTTTCAGGTATTTTTCGATAAAAAAGAAAGACGTCTTGTCTACCGGGAAACCTCGGTATCACAAGACGTCTTTCTCTATTTGATGGTGTTATTTCCAAAGACCCGAAATAATGTTTGTGTTTATCAATAATCCGGAGATTCGTGCTGACTCCAGTCAATATTGACAAATTTGTTGTATTCCTTTGCAAAAGCAAGGGTTACTGTACCTGTTGGACCATTCCGTTGTTTGGCTATGATAATTTCAATCATATTCTGATTTTCTGTTTCTTTATCATAATAGTCCTCACGGTAGAGGAATGAAACGATATCCGCATCTTGCTCAATACTCCCTGATTCCCGGAGATCGGACATCATCGGGCGCTTATCCACGCGTTGCTCAACACCACGTGACAGCTGAGACAGTGCAATAACCGGTACTTTCAATTCCCTCGCAAGTGATTTCAACGAACGGGAGATTTCTGAAACTTCCTGCTGCCGGTTTTCACCGGGCTTAGTGCCGCTTCCTGCAATCAGTTGCATATAGTCAATCATTATCATGCCCAAGCCGTGCTCCTGTTGCAAGCGACGGCATTTAGAACGAATGTCATTGACACGGATACCCGGCGAATCATCGATGAAAATACCGGCATTTGAAAGGCTACCCATTGCCATCGTAAGTTTACGCCAGTCTTCCGCTTCAAGAGCACCTGTACGAAGCACTTGTGCATCAATATTACCTTCCGCACAAAGCATCCGCATAACGAGCTGCTCCGCACCCATCTCCAAACTAAAGATTGCGACGTTTTCATCGGTTTTAGTCGCAACATTTTGCGCCACGTTCAATGCGAATGCGGTCTTACCAACAGACGGACGCGCGGCAACAATGATTAAGTCATTGCGCTGAAAACCGGCTGTGATTTTATCTAAATCCCGGAAACCTGTTGGAATACCTGTAACATCACCTTTTTGCGTATGAAGAAGTTCGATACTGTCATACGTTTCAACGAGGACGTCTTTAATATGACGAAAATCCCCAGCATTTTTCCGGTTGGATACTTCCATCATTTTCTTTTCCGCTTCAGCTAAGAGTGCCTCTACTTCGTCCTCCCGCGCGTAACCGTCTTCAACGATTGAAGTAGCCACACGGATAAGCCGCCGTAAAAGTGCTTTCTCTTCAACGATACGGGCATAATGCACAATGTTAGCTGCTGTTGGAACAGAGTTGGCAATCTCCATCAAATACGAAATACCGCCGACATCTTCCAGTTCTTTTTTAGCAGATAGTTCTTCCGTGACCGTGACAACGTCAATTGCCTGACCTTTGTCACTTAGAATAATCATCGTTTGGAAGATTTTCTCATGCGCCATCCTATAGAAATCTTCTGGCATAAGAAGTTCTGCCGCTGTAATGAGCGCTTGTGGTTCAAGGAAAATTGCCCCGATAACCGACTGCTCCGCTTCATTATTATGTGGTGGGACGCGATCAATCATCTGATTCATCTACCCAATCTCTCCTTATCCTTCTTCCACTACATGTACTTTAAGTGTTGCCGTCACGTCTGGATGAATTCTGATTGGAACATTCGTGAAGCCAAGTGCACGGATTGCATCCGGTAATTCCATTTTACGACGGTCCACTTTTATACCTTCAGTTTTATTTAATGCTTCAGCAATTTGTTTTGTTGTAATTGAACCAAATAGCCTTCCACCTTCACCAGATTTAGCTTTCATTTCTACCGTAATTTTATCAATTTGCTCTTTTAGCTCTTTTGCTTCTGATAATTCTTCTGCTGCATCTTTAGCGACCCGATTTTTTTGACCTTCAAGTCTGCTAATATTCCCTGGCGTTGCTTCAACCGCCAATTTATTTTTCAGTAGGAAGTTTTGTGCGTACCCCACAGATACCTCTTTCACATCACCTTTTGCTCCAATACTTTTTACGTCTTTCAATAAGATTACTTTCATTATGAATTTCCCCTTTCCATCTTTGTATTCAGTACAGCCGTTAACATTTCTTTTGCTGCTTCCACAGACTCAACATCGAGCTGGCATGCTGCGTTCGTCAAATGGCCGCCGCCTCCAAGTTCTTCCATGATGAGTTGAACATTCAATTCACCGAGAGAACGAGCGCTTATTCCTATTTTACCATCTGCACGGGATGCAATGACGAATGAAGCTGCGACGCCTTGCATTGTAAGAAGAATATCAGCCGTTTGAGCTATCAAAACAGAACCATAAACGACTTGGTTCTCTCCTTTTGCAATGGCAATCCCCGCGTCGGACAATTCAACAGTTTCAATCAGTTTAGACCTCAGGACATAAGTAGCGATATCCTCTTTTAACAGGCGCTGAACGAGTATTGTATCTGCTCCATTGGTTCGCAGATACGATGCTGCTTCGAACGTCCTTGCCCCTGTGCGGAGTGTGAAGCTTTTCGTATCGACGATAATACCCGCTAGAAGGGCTGTCGATTCAAGCATCGTAAGTTTTTCTTGTTTAGGCTGGTATTCAATTAATTCGGTTACGAGCTCCGCAGTGGATGACGCATATGGTTCCATGTAGACAAGCATCGTGTTCTTGATAAACTCTTCTCCACGTCGATGGTGATCAATGACGACAACCTTCTCTGCTTTATCGATAACTCGTTCATCAATGACCATACTCGGTTTATGCGTATCAACAACAATGATCAATGATTTCTCTGTAATCATCGAAAGCGCCTCATCGGGCGTGATGAATTGATTGAACAGATCCGTATCACGCCTAATTTCGTCCATAAGCCGTGTTACGCTTCCATCAAGTTCATTGAAATTGACGACTACATATCCCTCAATATTATTCTTGCGGGCCATTTTCCGAACACCAATTGCTGCACCGATTGCGTCCATGTCAGGCATTTTGTGACCCATGATAAATACTTTATCACTGCCTTGAATAAGATCTCGCAAAGCATGTGAGATGACTCTTGCACGAACCCGAGTCCTTTTTTCAACGGGATTTGTTTTACCGCCATAAAATTTCAACTTCCCGTCAGAACGTTTGATGGCCACTTGGTCACCGCCGCGTCCCAGTACAAGATCTAAACTAGACTGTGCCAGTTCGCCCAATTCGATTAATGAAGTAGATCCCACACCCACACCTATACTTAGTGTCAGTGCCGTACTCTGCTTAGCAGTTGTTTCACGAATGTCATCTAAAATCGAGAACTTTGTTTTTTCCAAATCGGCCAATGTTGCCTCGTTAAAGACAGCCAAGAAACGATCAGTCGCAATTCGTTTTACAAATATCCCATTCGTTGTTCCCCAGCTATTTACAAGTGAGGTTACCAATGAATTAAGCTGACTTCTTGTCTGATCGTCCATTGCCTGTGATACTTCATCATAATTATCGACAAGAATAATACCGAGAACTGTACGGTCTGCATAATAAAGAGTCTCCATCACTAGTTGCTCCGTAATATCAAATAAATAAATAAGTTTTTCTTCTGCTTTATAAAAAACCTTATACGATTGTTCTCCAATCGTCAAAACATTATTTTCTATCTTTTCATTTTTTAAGATCGCATGAAACTGTCCAGATAGATCGAACAAGTCATCTCCGATAAGGGTTTCCTGATGTGCAAATACTTTTGCTGCGTACGGGTTAGCCCACTCAACAATATTTTTTTCATTAATAAGGATAATTCCAATCGGCAATTCAAGAAGTGCTTCTTCTCCGACTTTCTTCATCCTGTACGATAATGTTTCGATATGTTTCTCTGTTTCGATATAAGTCTGTTCTTCCATTTTCCATGTAAATCCCATTGTAACTATAAATAAGACGGAGAAAAGAAGTCCAGGCCAAAACTGGAATAAGAGCAGGAGCACTGCCGCCATCACGCCCAGAATCGACAATACCGTCAACGGATAGCGTATTGCTCTTTTTCTAAAAAATGACGTCATTGTCCCATCCCCTTATTTTGACTTGTCTTTTCTAAGCCAGGCACGTAGATTCACTCCCGTATCAAGTATCCCGAGCATCGTCGTTATCGGAGCCAGCATTAGTGCAAAAATCGTGGCCACAACTGTCGCTACTTTCGGTAACTTCATTTCATTTACATAGTAATGGATAAGTGAAACACCTTGCAGTAGAAACAAGAATCTCAAAACAGTAGTTGCGTTGACGGTAATCAGATATAGATTAGTGCCCGGCTTCACACCTGCAAAGAGCGTAATAAGAAGAATTGCTCCGTACAAAATCACCGCAATCATTGGTAGTTTCATTTCACGGAATGGTGGAAATTTGGGTACTTCAAATCCCAGTCGCTTGGCAACTCCAAGGTTTAGCGTGAGAAGAATGAAAGCTAACATGAAAATACTTATGATGAAGATAGATGGAATTGTGTACTCGTACATCTGAAACGTTGATGTAACGACTTCATCATAGCCATCCGGTACGCCGCCATAGTTAGCCATGAACGACTTCATCTGCTCTTTAGTATCCTCCATAACCGTCATTAATGCATCAATCATATTGAATCCGAAGAAAAGGACAGCCCCAACATAAACGCCCATTCCTGTGATAAGTAGAGTGAGTCCAGAAGCCATGAAGATATATAACTTTGATTTGCCCCTCACAATGGTTTCTCCGATAATGAATCCAAGAATTCCATGGACGAAAGCGATTGGAACGAGTAGAATACCTCCGATTAATAATGACAACACGATACCGGCCGCCAATGTAAGAAGGGACGAGTTCCTGTCGTATTTCAATCTGTACAAAATAATCGGTAACGCAATAAAGAACATAGTGACATTTCCGAGAAATGGCGTATATAACGATACCGCAAGCAAGATTGCAAATAGCGCAATCATCATTGCTCCGTACGTAATTTTCCTTGCATTGTCTTGCATAATATAGATTCCTCCGGTCTTTCGCTGGACGACTAATTCTATCCATACTTCTAACTTCCAATTACTATGGATAGTTGCTTCAATTGTATCATGATTATTGTTTTTAAACCAAACCAAGAACATATGTACTTCTTTTACCCGAATAAAAAGACCGCCCCCATACCGGTTGTGTCGGTCTGACGAGGCGGTCTATCTAAATAAAATTATCTTTCTTCCGAACTGAATGGAAGAAGTGCCATGATACGTGAGCGTTTGATTGCAAGTGTCAGTTTACGCTGATACTTCGCGCTTGTACCAGTTACCCGGCGAGGCAAGATTTTTCCACGCTCAGAAATAAATTTCTTAAGCATATCTGTATCTTTATAATCGATTTTAGTAATGTTGTTTGATGTGAAATAACAAACTTTACGGCGTCTCTTTCCTCCACGACGTGGTGCCATAGTTTTTCCCCTCCTTACTTAATTCATAATGACGGGTAGATTCTTAGAACGGCAGGTCGTCGTCCGATACTTCTATCGGGCCTCCGCCTGTCGAGAATGGATCATCGTCAGTACGTGTGTAATTTTGCTGATTAGGCTGTTGAGATTGCTGGTTAGATTGTTTGTATTGTTGGTTTGACTGCTGATTCTGATAGCTCGGTTGTTCGCTTTGTTGAGAACCTTGGTAAGGTGCCCCACCGCCAGCTCCCGATCTATTTTCGCCAGATGCATTGCGCGGTTCGAGAAATTGTGTGCTGTCTGCTACAACTTCTGTAGTATAAACACGCTTTCCATCTTGTCCTTCAAAGCTGCCCGTCTGAATACGGCCATCTACTCCGACAAGACTTCCCTTTTTCAAGAAGTTTGCAACGTTTTCAGCCTGTTTTCTCCAAGCAACACAACTGATGAAATCAGCTTCTCGTTCGCCTGAAGCGCTTTGAAAAGCTCGGTTTACTGCTAACGTAAAACGTGTAACAGCGATACCGGTTTGTGTATACTTGAGTTCAGGATCTTTTGTCAATCGCCCTACTAAAACAACTCGGTTAATCATTAGAATTCAACCTCCCTCATCATTTTGTAAGTTTCACCTGTTCATTATTCATATATGGATTAATCTTCAATGCGGACAGTCATATGACGAAGAATATCTTCGTTGATGTTCGCAAGACGTGTAAATTCATCGATTGCTTTAGTTTCGGCATTCAACTTAATTAGTTGATAGAAACCTTCACGTAGATCGTCGATTTCGTAAGCAAGACGGCGCTTGCCCCACTCTTTCGACTCGATGTTTTCTGCACCGTTAGAAAGAAGAACTTCGTCAAAACGTTCAATCAACGCTTTTTTCGCTTCATCTTCTACTGTTGGGCGGATAATGTACATAATTTCGTACTTTCTCATCTGTAGTCACCTCCTTATGGACTTGGGCCCTGCTGATTTCAGCGGGCAAGGAGTAAGTAATTATATTACTCACATCAGTACATATTAGCACAGTTCCATTCATCTTTCAACTATTTTCTTGTATACTTTTGAATAGAGGTGATTTTCATTGAATGAATTTCCTGTACCCGACAAAATAATTGAGATTGATTTACCAAAAGTGGCTAAGAGCAGCCTAGTTTTAACCGCAAGTGCTTTCCTTTTATTATGGTTTCTTAAAATTGTTATTGAAAGAGATTTTTCGTTTTCACTCAGCTTATGGACAATTGTTTTTTTCATTATAGGCTATATCCTGCTGATCATTCTGCATGAACTATTTCACCTGCTTGGCTTCCGTGTATTTGGTGATGTCCCATGGAAAAAGATGATTGTTGGAGTTAATCTAAAAATGGGCATCGCGTATGCGACAACCGATCAACTTATGACAAACCGTGCTATACGAAAAGCGCTACTGCTCCCTTTTTGGACGACAGGTATTCTTCCAGCCGTTATCGGTCTTTATATTGGAAGTGGTTTGCTAGTCAGCTTGTCTGCTTTATTGATAGGCGGGGCAGCTGGCGACTTCGCTATGTATAAGGAGTTGAAAGAACTGCCCGACGATTGGGTTGTGAAAGATGATCCTGAATTACCGAAACTTTATGTCTATTCGCCTGACAAAAGGATTGAGTTGGAGAACTATATTGAAAAATAAAAATGCCACTCTGGAATGTTAGGTCTGTCGATTAGCCACTTTTTTTACATAAAATACTGGTGATATCCTCTATTTTCACTGGACTATTTTTGGCTCGCTTTCGGGGAACTATTCATGTCAGATTTACTGAGGTGTCCTAGTGTGGCTAGTTGCCTGTCGCGTACCTACAATGTCCTAGTGTAAAATGCAGTTGTTTTGGAAGAAAAGAGTAGATGTCATTCTATGGTGAGTGTAAGTGCCCGAAGATGTAATTTCGGGCACTCTTGCACGTTGTATAATATGCTTCTTGCTTACTTTCAACAAAAAGTATACATCTAATTATGTGATGCATACTTGAGAGTGATACTTCTTTAATAAAAACAAGAAAAAACTATATAGAAAGCATCAGCCGTCAAAATTGCATCTTTGGCGGCTTTTCTCCTGGTAAGAAGCCAGCTATTCTTTCGTCCCAAAAAGCTTCAGAACTACGAATACTTATAAATTTGGAGCGCGGCGGAAGAAGGACCACCATACGATTACCGAAAAAAAATGTGTAGGGATGCGACCAAGTCGCATCCCTACACATTCAGACATCTCGATAATGATAGAGTAGTCGTTCAAAACAAAGCAATCCAAGTACAACGTTGCACGTAGCACCCAGTGTGATCAAGTTATTTTCTGGTTACTTTTGGCTAAGCAACAGACGTACTGGAATGTAACATTCCAAAGTAGTATTTATTGGTACTTAAACGTTAAAACGGAACAGCATAACGTCGCCGTCTTTAACAATGTATTCTTTTCCTTCAAGACGAACTTTTCCTGCCTCTTTTGCAGCAGCCATTGAACCTGTTGCAACTAGGTCATCATATGCTACTGTTTCAGCACGGATGAAGCCGCGTTCGAAGTCAGTGTGAATGATTCCAGCACATTGCGGTGCTTTCATCCCTTTACGGAATGTCCACGCACGAACTTCTTGTACGCCCGCTGTGAAGTATGTTGCAAAGCCAAGAAGCTTATAAGATGCTTTGATAAGTTGATCGAGGCCCGATTCCTTGATGCCCAACTCTTCAAGGAACATCGCTTTTTCATCATCTTCAAGTTCAGCCATTTCTTCTTCGATTTTTGCACAAACAACAATTACTTGTGCACTATCTTTTTCCGCAAATGCGCGGACAGCTTTAACATTCTCATTATTGTCTGCATCTGCAACTTCATCTTCCGCAACGTTTGCTACATAGAGCATCGGTTTAATCGTCAAAAGGTTCATCCCTTTTGCAAGGATAAGTTCCTCGTCAGTAAACTCAACAGAACGAGCAGGTTTTTCATTTTCAAATGCTTCTCTTAATCTAATCAAGATTGGCTCTTCTGCCATTGCCACTTTATCTTTCTGTTTCACCATTTTGGTAACACGTGCCAATCGTTTTTCAACGGCTTCCATATCTGCAAGAATCAATTCAAGATTGATGATTTCGATATCATCGATTGGATCAACTTTACCAGCTACATGTGTTATATTTTCGTCTACGAAGCAACGGACAACCTGACAGATTGCATCCACTTCACGGATGTGCATAAGGAATTTATTCCCTAGCCCTTCACCTTTGCTTGCTCCTTCAACAATTCCTGCGATGTCTGTAAACTCAAATGCAGTCGGTACTGTTTTTTTCGGTGTTACTAATTCTGTAAGTTTATCTAGTCTTTCATCAGGTACTTCAACGATTCCAACGTTCGGATCAATTGTACAGAACGGATAGTTTGCCGCCTCTGCCCCCGCTTTTGTAATCGCATTGAATAGTGTAGATTTACCTACGTTTGGTAGACCGACGATTCCAGCTGTTAATGCCATTCGTTCCACAACCCTTCATTTAGCTTTTTAAGCGGTACTTTCGCTTAAAGAAGCCTCCATTATATGTTAATTCTTTTACTCATACATCCCATATGCAACTCTTCCATTATAAGGACAGCAGGCCTAGTTGTCCATCTGCTAGCGGAACGCCTGGAATCTGAACAGCTTAAGATTCAGCCTTTACAAGCAGCTTTTTCATCTTCTTCGCAAATTCATTACGTGGAATCATTACGCTGTGACCACATCCCTCGCACTTAATGCGGATATCCGCCCCCATCCGGATGATTTTCCATGCGTTCGTTCCGCATGGATGCTGCTTTTTCATTTCAACAATGTCATTTAACCCAAAGATTTTTTCCACCATCTATTTACACCTCATTTTTCGGTTGATACATAACCATTTTCGGGTACGGTATTTCAATACCGTTCTGATCCAGGAATATTTTCAAATCCTTGCGTAATTTCCTCGCAATTTCGTATTGCATAACAGGCTGGGTTTCTGCTGTGATTCTCATAATAATTTCAGATGCTCCCAAATCTTGTACGCCTACGATAGTTGGCTGTGATATCAGCGCTTCATATCCAACAGATAAATTTGCAAGATACTCTTCCAACAGTTTTTCCGTTTTCGCGATGTCTGTTTCATATCCAAGTCTAATATCCACTATAGCCAGTGAATTATTAATTGAGTAGTTCACGACCTCTGAAATATTTCCGTTCGGGATGATATGTACTTCCCCGCCATACGCACTAATTTTTGTCGTACGTAAACCAATTTCTTCAACCGTTCCAACTGTTAAACCAATTTGTACATAATCACCCACAGAAAATTGATCTTCAAAAATGATGAAGAAACCGCTGATAATATCCTTCACAAGACTTTGGGCACCAAAACCGACTGCCAGACCTAACACTCCAGCCCCTGCAAGAATTCCTGTAACATTGATTGTAAATGCAGAAAGGATTGCTAGAATTGCTGCGAAATAGACGACATATGACAATGTATTTTGAAGCAGCTTAACCAATGTTGTTTCACGGCGCTCTGTATGACGTAAAGCGCCTTTCAGTCTCACCTTGAATGCGCGGCGAATAACGCTTTTACCTATTTTCACTACAATAATGGATAGCAAGATAATGAAGATTACTTTAAGTCCTAGCATGCCAAGATCAAACCAAGTTTTCGAACTAAATAGTATGTTACCTACTTCTTCAGCATCTTCTTTCAACTTTTCAAAGTCTTCATTTATAGTTACTGCCACAATCCTCTTCCTTTCGTATAATAAATCACTTGCAAGCGTAGACTGAGTTATAAAAAAAAGAAATGGAGTTTTTTCATGCGATCTACTCTTTCTACACCATATGATTATCGCATTCACCATAAGGAGACAGGTGCCGTTTGGAAACTCAGTTCATTATTCCTCCAGCACATTCCATTCGAAACCCAAGATCTCACTTTTTTCTGCATCGGAACCGATCGATCTACCGGTGACTCGCTAGGGCCACTTACTGGTTCTTTCCTATCCGAGTCTCCCCTGTTCCCATTCACTGTAATCGGGACATTGGAAAGTCCATTACATGCCTTAAATCTACAACAGCATATTGATGAAACCAGACTCACTAATCCCACTGCTTTCATCGTAGCAATTGATGCATGCCTAGGACAAGTAAGTTCTATCGGACAATTACTTTTCAATAGTGGACCTATACACCCTGGCAAGGCAGTCGGTAAGGAGCTACCCCCAGTTGGGGACGTATCCATTAAAGGCATAGTCAATATCGCCGGGTTCATGGAACATGCCGTTTTGCAAAGTACTCGCCTCTACCTTCCATACGAGATGAGCCGCACTATTGCTCGGGCATTGCAACTTGCACACGGGCGTCTTAATTCAAAAGAAGTGTACGATAGTAACAGCAACTCCAACAACAAGGATACCTGGAATCAGGTTGGCAACTCTCACTTTAGTCAAACCAATTAAATTCAAACCGATAGCCAAAATCATTAATCCACCTGTCGCTGTCATTTCAGAGATGAAGAAGTTCATTAAATCATCCGGAACGAAGCGACTTATTTGAGTAGAAAATAACGTGATAATTCCTTGATAAAAAAATACAGGAATTGCAGCAAACGCGACACCAATACCTAGCGTTGAGCTTAAAATGATAGCAGTGAAACCATCAATAATCCCTTTCATGACGAGGACATCATGATCATTTCTCAGACCGCTATCGATAGCACCGATAATGGCCATCGATCCAACAACAAAAATCAACGTAGCTGTAACAAACCCTTGCGCAATGCCCGGACCTTTATCACTTGCCGGTATCTTGCTCTCCATCCAGTGTCCCAGATCATTCACTTTCTTATCGAGATCCATCCACTCACCAATTACTGCACCAACGACAATACTGATAATAACAATCAGTATTTGCGTACTTTCAAAAGTCATTTGTATGCCAATAACAGCAACCGCAAGCCCAATTCCATACATGACAGTCTCTTTCATCCGCTCGGGTATATTATGTAGAAATCTTCCTATGAACGCACCTGCAACTATTAAAAGAACATTCACAACTGTTCCAAATAAAATCACTTTTTCACTTCCTCTCAATCAAATACGTCGAGGCGTATTTGCGTCCAGATTTTTAATTGAGCTTGCTCAATTAACTCCCTTCAAAATCTGTGACATCCGCCGGAGGCTTTAACTTCATTCAGCGGGGTTGGATTCCCGCTGAGTAAAGTTAAAAATAAAACCTATTTTGCACAGTCGGCAAAATAGGTGCATCCTTATTCGTTCAATAATTCAAGAATACGTTCGAGATCATCTTCAGAGAAGAATTCGATTTCAATTTTACCTTTATTCTTTGTTTTCTTTATTGAAACATTTGTCCCGAAATAATCACGCAGATTTGACTCCCGCTCGGCAAGGAATAAGTCTTTACGCTTTTCTGGTTTAGTTTCACGTGGAACATCCTCATTCATTTTTTGAACCAGCTTTTCTAATTGGCGGACGTTAAGTCCTTCTCTTAGTAGCCGTTCTGCCACTAAAGCGATTTGTTCTTTCTTACGTAGACCAAGTAATGTTCGACCATGCCCCATAGAAATTTTACCTACAGTAATATAATTTCTTACTTTTTCAGGCAATGAAAGTAAACGGACATGGTTTGCGATGTGAGGTCTACTTTTACCGAGTCTAAATGCTAGTTGTTCCTGTGTAAGACCTAGATTTTCCATGAGGCTTTGATAAGCTTCAGCCTCTTCTATTGGCGTTAGGTCTTCCCGCTGTAAGTTTTCAAGAATCGCAAACTCCATTGTTTCTTCGTCCGTCAAGATACGGACAACCGCTGGAACTTCAGTTAGACCTGCCATTTGTGCTGCACGGAATCGTCTCTCACCTACAACAATTTCGTAGGCCGTTCCCATTTTCCGAAGAATAATTGGCTGAAGAATACCGTGTTCTTTAATGGAAGCACTCAACTCTTGAATAGCATTTTCATCAAATACTTTCCTTGGTTGGTATGGATTGGCCTTAATACTTTTCACATGAATGTGTTCGACAGACTCTACTTTCGCTAGTGACTCTCCAGGAAATAAAGCATTTAATCCTTTTCCAAGACCTTTAGCCATTGCGAACCACTTCCTTTGCCAGATCTAAATATACTTCTGCACCACGTGATCTTGAATCATAAATGATAATCGGTTCTCCATGACTCGGTGCCTCACTCAATCGTACATTTCTTGGAATAATCGTTTTGTATACTTTATCTTGAAAATACTTTTTCACTTCATCTATAACTTGAATCCCTAAATTTGTTCTTGCATCGAACATCGTAAGTAAGACGCCATCAATCATTAAGTCTTCATTTAAATGTTTTTGAACAAGCCGGATCGTACTTAGTAGTTGACTTAAACCTTCAAGCGCATAGTACTCACACTGGACTGGGATGATAATTGAATCAGCCGCGGTCAGTGCATTTATTGTTAGTAAACCAAGTGACGGTGGACAGTCGATAATGATGTAGTCATACAGATCTTTTGCTTCCTGAATAGCATGTTTCATCCGTACTTCTCTGGATATAGTTGAAACTAGCTCAATTTCTGCGCCTGCTAGGGATATAGTTGCCGGCACGATATCAAGGTTTTCTACTTTAGTCGAACGAATAACATCTTTTATATTAACATCATCTATTAGAATATCATAAATGCATTGTTGGACTTCCCCCTTGTTAACGCCTACCCCGCTCGTTGCATTCCCTTGCGGATCGGTATCAATCAAAAGAACTTTTTTGCCTATATGAGCAAGGCAAGCACTTAGATTTACGGATGTTGTCGTTTTTCCGACGCCTCCCTTTTGATTGGCTATCGCTATAATTCTGCCCACACCTGCACCTGCTTTCCTGCACTTTTATTATTCTTTTATTCTTTCAATTTTGTAACTTCTTCTAGTTTAACAAAAAAAACATTTTTTGTAGAGAAATATGTAGAAAAAAGACTCTTGCTATGTGAAGCAAGAGTCTTTTGTTAAAAAATAAGAAAGTATAAGTTTTTCAGGTCTATCAAGGCACTTGGACATTTTTTATTTCTTTTTCGGTATTTTAACAGTGATTATATAAAAATCATCTGAATCTTCTTCTTCTGTTTTTACATCTATCCCACTTTTAGTAACGAGAACTAGTGATTGTCTAATAGTATTAAGAGCAATTCGTACATCTTTACTTACCGATTTTCTCCGAGGTGCTGTCTTTTTATCTTTTACATTCTCTGGAGGGTGTAAAACCTGAAAGATTCTGGCTTCTAGTTGTTTGACATTCAACTGCTGTTCAATTACTTCCTTAAAAAGTTGTGACTGTAATTCGCTGTCCTTAATTGGAATAAGTGCTCTTGCATGTCGCTCCGATATTTCTTTTGTTAATATTCCATTCTTGATTTCATCGGGTAATTTCAGTAAACGCAATTTATTAGCAACAGTTGACTGACCTTTTCCTAGTCTTTGCGCTAACGCTTCCTGTGTTAAGGAATGAAGTTCAAGAAGTTTTTCATAGGCATATGCCTCTTCAATTGCAGTCAATTCTTCACGCTGTAAGTTTTCAATAAGTGCAATGGATGCAGTTTCTTTATCATCAAGGTTTCGAATGATCGCCGGTACTTCCGACCATCCCAATTTTTTCATTGCTCGATATCTACGCTCTCCAGCGATGATTTCATAATTTTCTTCGCCCATTTTCCGAATGACGATTGGTTGAATGACACCATGCGTATGGATTGTCCTCGCAAGTTCTTCAATCTTATCTTCAGAAAATATTGTACGCGGTTGAAATTTATTTGGATTTATTAACTCGATTTTCACCTGTTCAATTACTTCGTGATGAACCTCTTCCACTACTAGTGGATCTAATTCTTTATCTCCACTCCCAAAAAATCGTGAAAACGGACTTTTCATTCCCGGCACCACCTTTTCAATACTGCTCCCTAATTCTACTAATTCGGCATGGCGATAGTATATCCTCTTTACTCATTGTTCCACGTGAAACAGTTCACTGAATTGGCATTTTATTCGGAATGCCTGGTTTACGAGGATATTTTTTAGGAGTGATTTTCTCTTTATCAAAAACAAAGATATTTCGTTCACTATTTTCAATTGGCAAAATAAATGAGTATTGTTTTTTAATGGTAGCCCCGAGAACAGAAAGTGCTTTTTTTGCATCTAAAAGTTCGTCTTCTGCGGCTGCTCCCTTCATCGCAATGAAGATTCCACCTTTTTTAGCTAGTGGTATACATAATTCAGCTAAGACAGACAGACGTGCAACCGCACGAGCAGTGACGATATCGAACTTTTCACGATACTTGGAGTCTTGTCCGAAGTCCTCAGCTCTTGCATGAACGAAATGCACATTTTCTAGCTGAAGTTCTTCAGCTAATACTTTCAGAAAACCAATTCTTTTATTTAATGAATCCACAATAGTCACGTCTAAGTTTGGAAAACAAATTTTCAAAGGAATACTTGGAAATCCAGCTCCCGCGCCTACGTCACAAATTGTTTTTGGTTCATTCAAATTAATATAAAAAGCCGCGGATATAGAATCATAGAAGTGTTTTAAATAAACTGAGGGCGCATCTGTAATCGCTGTCAAGTTCATCTTTTCATTCCACTCTACCAAGAGTTTAAAATACTGGTTAAACTGAGCTATTTGCGTTTCACTCAATTCAATACCTTGTTCTTTTAAAGCTTGTATAAATTGTGCAACATTCATCAATATTCCCCCTTAAGAAAAGCGTAAGGCGTCGTTCAGCCCCGACAGGCACAAGACTGTTTACGTAGGAGGCGTACTACAGCCGCCGTAGTAAAAAGACTTGTGCCCCCGAGGAGCTGACGCCTGGAGCCTAGACAATAAGAAAAGCGTAAGCGGCTTGTATTAACTAACATAACACAAGACCGCATTAGCTAATTTAACCCGAAATTTTGGCTATTCTTCCTTGTTCGATATAGACAAGAAGAATTGAAATATCGGCTGGATTAACGCCGGATATACGAGATGCTTGTGCAATGGATAATGGTCTTACTTCGCTTAGTACACTTTTAGCTTCCGTCGCGATTCCGGATATTGCATTATAGTCGATATTATCGGGTATTTTTTTGTTTTCTAGTTTTTTCATTTTATCTACTTGTTGCAATGATTTCTCAATATAACCTTCATACTTAATGAAGATTTCAACTTGCTCTTCTACTTCTTTTGATTTCTTTTCTTCTGGTGGAACCATTCTTTCTATCTGGCTATATTTTATTTCAGGACGTTTTAGAAGGTCTGCTGCTTTCATCGGCTCTCTAAGTTCTGAGCCGCCTGTTTCACGTATGATGTCTTGAACATCACTATTAGGCTTAATCGTCACTTTTCGCAGTCTGGCAATTTCTTCTTCAATCTGTTGCTTTTTAATAATATGCGCATCATGTCGTTCTTCACTAATCATCCCTATTTGGTACCCAATTTCAGTCAGGCGCATATCCGCATTATCATGACGCAACAACAGTCGGTATTCGGCACGTGATGTCAGAAGTCTATATGGCTCGCTTGTCCCTTTTGTAACAAGATCATCAATAAGAACACCTATATATGCGTCAGCACGTCCGAGGACACGTTCTTCTTTCCCGAGAGCACGGGAAGCTGCATTTATACCCGCCATGATTCCTTGACCTGCTGCCTCTTCATAGCCAGATGTACCGTTAAGCTGACCAGCTGTATATAAATTACGAATTCTTTTTGTTTCAAGTGTAGGCCATAGTTGCGTAGGGACAATTGCATCATACTCAATTGCATAACCTGCACGCATCATTTCCGCATTTTCAAGTCCTGGTACGCTTGCAATCAATTGTTTTTGAACGTGTTCCGGCAAACTTGTCGATAATCCTTGGACATACACTTCTTGCGTATTACGGCCTTCGGGCTCAAGGAAAATCTGATGACGTGATTTATCAGCAAATCGTACAATTTTATCTTCAATTGATGGGCAATAGCGGGGCCCTTTCCCTTTAATCATCCCGGAATACATCGGTGACAAGTGAAGGTTTTCATTAATAAGTTCATGTGTTCTTGGCGATGTATATGTCAGCCAACATGGTAGTTGATCAGTGATAAATTCAGTCGTTTCATAACTGAATGCCCACGCTGTATCATCTCCCGGTTGGATTTCAGTTTTGCTATAATCAATTGTTCTGCTATTCACACGGGGTGGTGTCCCTGTTTTGAATCGCACCATGTCAAAGCCAAGTTCGCGAATATTGTCTGCAAGTTTAATTGAAGGCATTTGGTTATTCGGTCCACTTGAATATTTCAGGTTACCAATAATAACTTCACCGCGCAGGAATGTCCCCGTTGTAATAATGACTGTCTTCGCACGGTAAATTGCACCGACTTGCGTAAGTACACCTTTTATTTCATCGTCTTCCACGATTAGTTCTTCTACAACACCTTGGTGAAGTAGTAGATTTTCCTGTTCTTCCAGGAGACGTTTCATTTCCGACTGGTAAAGGACTTTATCAGCTTGCGCACGAAGCGCTCGTACTGCTGGTCCTTTGCCTGTATTCAACATCCGCATTTGAATGTGTGTTTTATCAATTACTTTCCCCATTGCACCGCCCAGTGCATCAATTTCACGGACGACAATCCCTTTAGCGGGACCACCGAGTGACGGATTACATGGCATAAAGGCGATCATGTCGAGGTTCATTGTAAGTACGAGCGTTGTTGCACCCATTTTGGCAGCGGAAAGTGCCGCCTCAACTCCCGCATGGCCAGCTCCAATAACAATAACATCGAACGTGCCTGCTTCAAATTTGGGCATGTTCTTTTCCTTCTTTCTATTAAAGTCATTCAAAAAGCTCGATGAAAAGTAGAAGCGGGCTACTGCGCTAGGCAGGCCCCCTCTTTCCATTCACTCTTGTTGAACACTTATCTTATTTTATTTTCCGAGGCAGAATTGAGAAAATAGTTCATTGAGTAGACCGTCTTGGACCGTGTCTCCGATAATTTCACCAAGAATTTCCCACGTCCGTGTAACGTCAATTTGAATCATATCGACTGGAACACCTGCTTCAGCAGCCGCGAGTGCGTCTTCAATCGTGGCACGCGCGTTGTGTAATAGTGCGATATGTCGTGCATTCGATACATATGTGAAATCACCTGATTCAAGATTTCCTTCGAAAAAGAGTCCGGCAATTGCTTCTTCCAGTTCATCTACCCCTTCGTCTTTCACGAGAGAGGTCGTGACAACTTTGCCCGTTCCGGCATGTTCCATCACTTTTTGCATGTCAATTTTTTGTGGAAGATCGGTTTTATTGATAACAAAGATTGTATCCATTCCCGATACCACTTCAAATAGTCGTTCGTCTTCTATCGATAACTCTTCAGAACTGTTAAGGACGAGTAGAATTAAATCCGCTTCCTTCAACACTTTCCTCGATTTTTCGACGCCGATTCGTTCCACAATATCTTCTGTTTCTCTGATTCCAGCTGTATCGACAAGACGAAGTGGAACACCTCGCACATTAACGTACTCTTCAATAATATCACGCGTCGTCCCCGCAATGTCGGTTACGATTGCTTTATTTTCTTGAATGATGCTATTTAGTAAGGAAGACTTCCCTACATTGGGTCTACCAATAATAACAGTAGATAGACCTTCTCGCAGAATTTTCCCTTGAGATGAAGTTTTCAACAACTTATCAATTTCATTTCTCACCCACATACTTTTTTCAATCATTAGCGGGATTGTCATTTCTTCGACGTCGTCGTACTCCGGATAATCGATATTTACTTCAACTTGCGCCAACGTTTCAATAAGCGCTTGTCGCAATCCCCCGATTAACCGAGAAAGTTTTCCTTCCATCTGATTGAGTGCAACATTCATGGCACGGTCTGTCTTCGCACGAATAAGATCCATGACCGCTTCGGCTTGAGACAAATCGATTCGTCCATTAAGGAATGCACGTTTTGTGAATTCACCGGGTTCTGCAAGACGCGCCCCTTGCTTGAGCACTAATTGAAGAACACGGGTGACCGCAACAATTCCTCCATGACAGTTCACTTCTACGACGTCTTCACGTGTAAATGTTTTTGGTGCTTTCATGAGAGAAACCATTACTTCTTCGACAGTTTCCTCAGTTGATGGATCTATTAAATGACCATAATGGATTGTATGTGATTGTTCTTCATTTAGCCTCTTACCAGACGGTGAACGGAAAATACGATCCGCTATTTGGACAGCTTCGTCCCCACTTAACCTGACGATGGCAATTGCACCTTCCCCCATTGGAGTAGAGATGGCAGCTATTGTATCAAAATGCACGTTTTTCACCTTCCTGACTTGGTTACTCACATGTGGATAACCTGTTTCCGACACGACTATCTAACATAATATATTATCACAAATCCATCCATCCTCCTAGTGTCGCAATTTAAATAATGTGGATAAGTTAAGATGTCTTTACAATATAATACAAAAAAGTCCCGCAGAGACAGCGTTCGTCTTTGCGGGACTTTTTTTCACCTAACAGATTCAATGACTAAATACCTGAATGGATCAGAGCCCTCTGAATATGTTTCAATATCCATGCGCCGTGATAAAGCATTATGGATGACTTTCCTTTCATAGGAAGCCATCGGTTCTAACTGGATTCTTTTCCCAGTACGAACTGCTTTATCAGCCATTCGTTCTGCTAATTGTTCCAAAGATTGTTCGCGACGCTCCCGATAATCACCGATATCTACCCGGACGACCTTGAATTGACTTGCCAATTTGTTTGTTACAAGCTGCGATAATTGCTGGAGTGCATTTAACGTTTGTCCTCGTTTTCCAATCAGTAATGCAGCTTTTGCACTTTCCATTTGAAAAGTAACATATTTACCTTTGATTTCATGGCTGATTTGAATGTCATCGACACCCATTCCAATTGCAATCATTTTTAAATAGTTTTCTGTTTCTTCTATCGCAGTTTCATCAGACAATCCTTCAATTTGGACTTCCTCTTTCTCCACAGGAGGTTTAACAGATTCACTAATAACTTCAATCTCAGTTGGCTGTATCTCCATTAGAGGTTTTGCTTCTTCAAGGACGGAAGGTTCTTCAAAGTTCATAATAGTTACGGTTACTTCAGCTTCTTTTGCACCGAAACCTAGAAATCCTTTTCTCCCTTGATTGATCACTTCGACTTTTACTTCATCACGCGTAACGCCAAGTACTGTCAATGCTGATGAAATCGCTAATTCAACCGTGGTTCCCCTTCGCGTCGTCCTTGTCATTTCCGTTTCCCTCCCACTTTTACAAGTTCCACTTCCTTTTTCTTAAATGGTTTGTAAATGAAGATGTTTTGGATAATTGAAATGATATTACCGATTACCCAGTAAAGTGAAAGTGCTGCTGGTAAGAATGAACCGAAGATCATAATCATAAACGGCATGATATACATCATTACTTTCATCTGTGGGTTGTCCATTGCAGGACCTGTACGTAAAACGATAAACTGCATAGCTCCTGCTAAAACTGCAAGTGTAATACTTGGCGCTGCAAGTTCAAACCATAAGAAGTTTCCAATATCGTATGTGACATTCATTCGGCTGATCGCATGATAGAAACCGAATAGAATTGGCATTTGGATTAAGACTGGTAAACAGCCTGCCGCCGGATTGATTTTTCGTTCCGACATAATTTTTTGCATTTCTTCACGGTACTTTTGTTGTGTAACTGCGTCTTTTGATTTGTATTTCTCTTTGAGTGCTTTCAGTTCAGGTTGGATTTCCTGCATCCGTTTTGAACTTTTTGTCTGTTTGATCATTAATGGAAGCAAGACAAGTCGAATGATGATTGTAACTGCAACAATACCGTACCCGTATGTGCCGAGTATGTCTTTAAATGTCGTTATTAGGGAAACTAACGGCCAGACGACAAATTTGTTCCAAAATCCTTCACTGTCCTCGTAAATCGGTTGTTGGAATTCCGAACATCCCGCAAGAAATACCGACAATGCCGTCAGTATAAGGATTAATGCTAACTTCTTTTTCAAATCAGTTCCCCCAAATCTTATCTTATTCAATTAATTCTCTTCAAAATCTGTGACATCCGCTGGAGGCTTTTGGCCAACAGGATGTTGGTTACTCAGGCGTTGCCGCAGTACGCGGCGATTTTAGCCAGAGTTCCTTAATTTTCAGTAGGGGTTTCGACCCCTGCCGAGTGAAGTTAAAAGGCCCTATCGACCGATACTAACAGTTTATCACGTTCATATACTTCCTTCTACTTCTTTAAGACACGAGAAATACGCAGAACGTGCTGCAAACTTTTTTTTGTTTCATGAAAATCTAATGTGGCCGCCTGATGTCTGGCGATGATGACATAATCCATATCGTTGCGCAGTTCGTCTTTCATTTCCAGGAAGGACTGTCGTAAATACCGTTTGATCCTATTCCGCGCGACTGCATTACCTACTTTTTTGCTGACGGACAGACCAATCCTGAATTCTGGCTGGTCTTCCTTCCTATAGGAATACACAACAAATTGCCGATTAGCAAACGACTTCCCTTTTTTGAATACTTCTTGGAATTCCTCATTCGTCTTTATCCGTTGACGTCTGTTCATCTCATGCACCTGCTCCGTCATCTATGATTATAGTTCTTCATTAATAAACAAGAAAAAAGACCACTGAAATGTCAGTGGCCTTATGCTGATAGGACTTTTCTTCCTTTACGACGACGAGCTGCTAGAATTCTGCGTCCGCTTTTCGTGCTCATTCTTTCACGGAAGCCGTGAACTTTACTACGCTTACGTTTATTTGGTTGGTAAGTACGTTTCATCTTTTAAGACACCTCCTGCATTGATTGTCTATTTATTACTGTGACAGTCTTGAATAGTATATCGGATTTCCAAGGTAAAAGTCAACCCTTTCCTGTTCGACAGTAATTTAGGCCATTTAGTTTCTCTGATTTCGTCCCAATAAGTTATCCACGGTTTCTTCCGCTAATTCCAGATAGTGATGTGGATAGTATTTTCTCAAGTTTTTTTATGCACACTGCTTATCGACATCTTCCTCACATACCAAGGCCTGTGGATAAAGATTTCATCCACAACCACTTGCGCTGTGGATAAGGTTCAGGACTCCTTGTAATCCACAACATATCCTGTTACAATGAGATGAATTTGTTATGCACATAATTTTATAGCATTTTTGTTATCCACAGTTGTTAATACATTGTGGATAATTTTTTCAACACTTTTGCGTAATTGTTATCCACACGACGGAAAACTGTGTATAATACATATCCTCGGGTTTTTTATTTTCATTGTAAAGGAGGCACACGTTTGGACCACTTAGAAGAATTATGGATCGAAGTTTTGTCGAAGGTTGAGCAGAAAATTTCAAGACCTAGTTTTGAAACTTGGCTAAAGTCGACAAAACTGATGTCTTATGGCGAAGAAAATGTCACAATCGCCGCACCGAATTCATTTGCAAAAGATTGGCTTGAAAACCACTATGTACATCTTATTACTGGTATTCTATCCGAATTGACCGGCGAAGACCGAATCATTCAGTTCGTTGTTCCTAAAAACATGGAAGAAAATGATTTCATGCTACCTAAACCGACCGTTAAACCTATAGAAAAAGTTCCATTAACGTCGGCACCTGGCATGCTTAATCTAAAATATACGTTTGACACATTCGTCATTGGTTCAGGAAATCGTTTTGCCCATGCAGCGTCACTTGCCGTTGCTGAAGCACCAGCGAAAGCCTATAATCCGCTGTTTATCTATGGGGGTGTTGGGCTTGGAAAGACACACTTAATGCACGCAATTGGACATTATGTACTCGAACAGAACCCCTCAGCAAAAGTCATGTATCTTTCATCTGAGAAGTTTACAAATGAATTCATTAACTCTATTCGTGATAATAAAGCTGTCGAGTTCCGTAATCGTTATCGGAATGTAGACGTGCTCTTAATAGATGATATTCAATTCCTTGCGGGAAAAGAACAAACACAAGAAGAATTTTTCCATACATTCAACACACTCCATGAGGAGTCAAAACAGATTGTTATTTCAAGTGACCGACCTCCAAAAGAAATTCCAACACTTGAGGACAGACTTAGATCCCGCTTTGAATGGGGTCTTATCACAGACATAGCACCTCCAGACCTGGAAACACGCATCGCAATTTTGCGCAAAAAGGCAAAGGCTGATGGGCTTGTTGATATTCCAAATGAAGTCATGCTGTACATTGCCAACCAAATTGACTCAAACATACGTGAGCTTGAGGGGGCTCTTATACGCGTTGTCGCCTACTCATCACTCGTCAATTCGGATATCAATACGGATCTTGCTGCGGAAGCCTTGAAAGATATTATTCCTAATTCAAGACCGCGTACTGTAACGATTCTTGATATCCAAAAAGCAGTTGGAGAGCACTTTGACATACGTCTAGAGGATTTTACTGCGAAGAAAAGAACGAGGGCGATTGCATTTCCCCGACAGATTGCCATGTTTTTATCCAGAGAACTTACGGATTTCTCCCTACCTAAGATTGGATCTGAGTTCGGAGGACGAGATCATTCAACTGTCATTCACGCACACGAGAAGATTAGGCAAATGTTAAAGGATGATCAAGCTTTGCAACAAGACGTTCAAGATATTCGTAATGTTCTTGGTAGAGGATGACCTGTGCATAACATATAATAAGTAGTGCACACCTACAAACAGGTTATACACATGTGGAAAACGTTCAGGCTCAAAGGGAAAATAGACTTACCAACATATCCACAGCCCCTACTACTATTACTATTACTTTATTAATAACTAATACTATATATATTAAGCGAGGGTATAGAATGAAATTTGAAATTATGAGAGATAAGTTGCTTGATGGATTAAGCGATGTTATGAAAGCCATCAGTCAAAAAGTTGCGATTCCAATTTTGACAGGAATAAAGATTGAAGTGGACGAAAAAGGAATGACATTAACAGGAAGTGATTCCGATATTACGATCTGTACATTCATACCTGCAGAAGATAATGGAGAACAAATTATTCAAGTTGTAGAAAAAGGAAGCATCGTGCTGCAAGCTAAAGTATTTAGCGAAATCGTACGAAAACTACCTACGAATGAAGTAACAATAGAAGTTGCAAATGGACTTCAAACACATATTCAATCCGGTAAGTCTGAATTCCATCTAATTGGACTAGATCCAGAAGATTACCCGGTTCTACCAGAAGTAAAAGATGACTATCTATTTTCATTGCCAGCGGATCTGATGAAATCAATCATTCGAGAAACGGTCTTTGCCGTGTCTCAACAAGAAACTAGACCAGTATTAACAGGTGTCCTTTGGGAAGTAAAAGATGGGGGACTTGCTTGTATCGCTACTGATAGCCATAGATTGGCAAGAAGACTGACGATACCTGAAGATATGCCAGAAGTTCCATTCAGTGTCGTTATTCCTGGTAAAAGTCTTCAGGAACTAAATAAGATTTTGCCTGATAACGGTGAACTTGTGGATATTGTCATTGCAGATCAACAAGTGTTATTCAAAACACGTGGTGTGTTATTTTACTCACGCCTATTGGAAGGCAATTACCCAGATACATCACGTCTTATCCCGTTAGAATATAAAACATCAGTAACGGTGAATGGCCGACTTCTTCTTCAGGCAATTGATAGAGCATCCCTTCTAGCACGTGAAGAACGGAACAACATTGTTCGCTTCTCTGCCAATGAAGGTAAAGTTATTGAAATCTCTTCAAATTCACCTGAAGTAGGTAAGGTTGAAGAATTGGTTGAAGCTATTGGCGTAACAGGAGAAGAATTGAATATTTCTTTCAGTGCTAAATATATGATGGACGCATTGAAAGCAATCGATGGACAAGACATAACGATTCAATTTACGGGAGCTATGCGACCGTTCATCTTGAAATCAGTTGATGACGATTCAATCTTGCAACTTATTCTCCCTGTACGAACATACTGAATCTTGAAGGATAGTCACTTATTTGACTATCCTTTTTACTTACTGCCGAAAGTCGGCTAAAATAGAAAGACAGACTAACTTGCGAAAGGTTGAGACTCTATGGAAAATCTTACAATCGATACAGAGTTCATAACTCTAGGGCAACTATTAAAAATGACGAATACAATTAGTTCAGGTGGTATGGCTAAATGGTTTCTGGATGAATACATTGTCTACGTCAATGGCGAGGAGGAACAGCGACGAGGTAAAAAACTTCGTGATGGAGATATCGTTAAAATTCCCAATGTCGGCACATATAAAGTAACTGAACTAACAGACGGTCAAACGGATGTATATTGAACGACTTGCATTAATCGATTACCGAAATTATGAATCACTTGACCTTTCATTCTCCCCACAGATCAATGTGTTAATTGGGGAAAATGCCCAGGGTAAAACAAACATCATGGAAGCGATCTATGTACTTTCTATGGCGAAATCGCATAGAACTTCAAATGATCGTGAATTAATACGCTGGGACCAAGAATATGGTAAAATAGAAGGGGACATACAACGTAAATATGGACGGCTGCCATTAGAATTGGTCATTTCGAAAAAAGGCAAAAAAGCGCGTGTCAATCATCTTGAACAAAAACGCCTTAGCTTGTACATTGGCCAATTAAATGTCGTCATGTTTGCTCCTGAAGATTTAAATCTTGTAAAGGGCAGTCCCCAGGTAAGAAGACGGTTTCTAGATATGGAAATCGGTCAAATTTCACCAACCTATTTACATGATCTTTTAACATTTCAAAAAATACTCAAACAGCGCAATGCAATTTTAAAAGACAATCGGGGAAAACAAAGCCTTAACGATGTCATGTTTGATATTTATACAGAGCAGTATATTCAAGTAGCCGTCCAAATTATTCGTAAAAGGTTTTATTTCATGGAACTTTTACAAAAATGGGCAGAACCGATTCATAAAGGAATCTCTCGTGGTATTGAATCCCTTCAAGTTTCTTATGGAACACTAAAAGAACTTGATTCGGGACAGACTGTGGAACAGATGCAGTCGATACTCGGTCAGCGATTGCTTGAGGCAAGACGCCGTGAACTAGATCGCGGTATGACCTTGATTGGGCCACATAGAGACGATCTTCACTTTTTCGTAAACGGCTATGACATCCAAACGTATGGATCGCAGGGACAGCAGCGAACAACAGCGCTGTCCCTTAAACTTGCGGAAATAGAACTTGTAAAGCAAGAAGTCGGAGAAGCACCTGTTCTTCTTTTGGACGATGTCCTGTCTGAACTTGATGATTACCGACAATCCCATCTCTTGAACACAATTCAAGGAGAAGTGCAGACAATTGTCACGACGACGAACGTAGCGGGGATTGACCATGAAACAATTCGTCAGGCAGACATATTCGAAGTTACAGCGGGCGAAGTCGCTAAAAGAGAGGAATGACGATTGAGTCATCCCTTTAAATAAAACAGCAGCAATACAAATGTTAGACGTTCGGAAAGGGAAGGTGAACAGTTTGGCAATGGAAGAGAAAGATATGCAGATGGCTTATGATGAAAATCAAATCCAAGTCTTAGAAGGATTAGAAGCTGTCCGCAAACGTCCAGGTATGTATATCGGGACAACAAGTTCTAGAGGACTTCACCATCTTGTATGGGAAATTGTTGATAATAGTATTGATGAGGCACTTGCAGGTCACTGTGACCATATCGAAGTGACGATGGAAAAAGGCGATTGGATTCGAGTCGATGATAATGGCCGCGGTATTCCAGTAGGTACTCAGGAATCTACAGGTCGACCTGCAGTCGAAGTTATTATGACTGTACTTCATGCCGGTGGTAAATTTGGCGGTGGAGGTTATAAGGTTTCCGGTGGTTTGCACGGAGTTGGTGCATCTGTCGTGAACGCGCTGTCCGAAACGACAGAAGTGTATGTAAGACGTGACGGGGAAGTCCATTTCATCGAATTTGAACGTGGTGCTGTGTCAAAAGAGCTTAGTGTAATCGGTACTACTGATGAAACTGGAACAAGAATCCGCTTCAAAGCAGACCCAGAAATTTTCACGGAAACAACAGTATATGAGTATGATATTCTGGCCAACCGACTTCGTGAGCTTGCTTATCTAAACCGTGGTCTGCGAATCACGATTACCGATGAGCGTGGTGAAGAAGAACGAAGCGACATTTATTACTACGAAGGCGGCATCAAGTCGTACGTTGAACACTTGAATAAAAACAAAGAGCCTATTCATGATGAACCTATATACATTGAAGGCGAAAAAGATGGAATTTCAATCGAAATCGCCATGCAATACAATAGTGGCTATGCAGAAAATCTGTTTTCATTTGCCAATAATATCAATACTTATGAGGGTGGTACGCACGAATCAGGCTTTAAAACAGCACTGACACGCGTTATTAACGACTATTCCCGGAAAAATGGTGTGCTGAAAGAAGCTGATCCAAACTTGTCTGGTGATGATGTACGTGAAGGACTAACGGCCATCATCTCGATTAAACACCCGGATCCGCAATTTGAGGGACAGACGAAAACAAAACTGGGTAACTCAGAAGTTAGTACGATCACTAACTCATTATTTTCAGAAGGATTCCAACGATTCCTGCTTGAAAATCCGACAACATCACGTCAAATCATCGATAAAAGTCTTATGGCAGCACGAGCACGTCTTGCTGCAAAAAATGCGCGTGAATTTACACGCCGGAAATCGGCACTTGAAGTGTCGAGTCTTCCAGGTAAACTGGCAGACTGTTCTTCACGTGACCCAGCTATAAGTGAATTGTATATCGTTGAAGGTGACTCGGCGGGTGGTTCAGCTAAAATGGGACGCGACCGTCACTTCCAAGCAATTCTTCCGCTTCGAGGAAAAATCTTGAACGTCGAAAAGGCACGTCTTGACCGTATTTTAGGTAACTTAGAAATCCGTGCGATGATTACAGCACTTGGTACTGGCATCGGAGAAGAATTCGATCTTTCCAAGGCACGCTATCATAAACTTGTAATTATGACTGATGCAGATGTCGATGGGGCGCATATTCGTACGCTTCTTTTAACCTTCTTCTTCCGCTTTATGCGACCGCTTATCGAAGCAGGGTATGTTTATATTGCTCAGCCGCCACTTTATCGTGTGAAACAAGGGAAGGTTCAGGAGTATTGCTATACTGAAGAAGAACTCCAAGAGATTATTGGACGACTTCCTCCTATGCCGAAACCCGTTATTACCCGGTATAAAGGTCTGGGGGAAATGGATGCAACGCAATTATGGGATACAACAATGGACCCTGATCAGCGTACACTGCTCCAAGTTCACCTTGAAGATGCGTTTGATGCGGATTCAACATTCCAACAGCTTATGGGAGATGAAGTCGAACCACGACGCAAATTCATCGAAGAGAATGCAATGTACGTGAAAAATATAGATACCTGATTGGCTAGTTGAAATGAAAAAAACTAAATGTATTGAACAAAGGATTGTCCATAATAACTGAGCGAAAGAGCCGAAGCCCTGAGAACGGTGAGGCTGCTTCGCTTAAGGTGTGAGGCATCCCCTAGCGAGTTCAATGGAATATTTTAGATCAGCATATCTAGTCAAGTAGTCGAACTATCTTTTCCTAAGGATTTTTGAGTTGAAAGGAGTCTAACAATAATGGCAGATATGCCGCAACGTGGTGTTAAGGGAATTAACATTAGTACAGAAATGAAGACATCTTTTCTTGATTATGCAATGAGTGTCATCGTTTCACGTGCGCTCCCTGATGTGAGGGATGGTTTAAAGCCGGTCCATCGCCGTATTCTGTATGCAATGCAGGATCTCGGAAATACCGCAGATAAACCGCATAAGAAATCCGCACGTATTGTCGGAGACGTCATCGGTAAGTATCATCCGCATGGCGATAGTGCTGTGTATGACACGATGGTACGGATGGCCCAAGATTTCAACTACCGTTATATGCTCGTTGATGGTCATGGTAACTTTGGTTCTGTCGATGGAGATGGTGCAGCTGCGATGCGGTATACGGAATCTCGTATGTCGCGTATTGCAATGGAACTTCTTCGAGATATTAATAAAGATACTGTTGATTATCAAGATAACTATGATGGACAAGAAAGAGAGCCGATTGTTCTTCCAAGCAGATACCCGAATTTACTCGTTAACGGGACAACCGGTATTGCGGTCGGAATGGCAACAAATATTCCTCCGCATCATCTTGGAGAAACAATTGATGCTGTCCTTGCACTTGCTGACAATCCTGCAATTACAACAGAAGAATTGTTGGAAATTATTCCAGGTCCAGACTTTCCAACTGGTGGGATCATTCTTGGTCGTAGCGGAATCAGAAGAGCTTATGAAACTGGGCGGGGTTCGGTTATCATTCGAGGCAGAGTCGAAATTGAACAGCAGTCGAACGGCAGGGAAACAATCCTTGTACATGAGCTGCCTTTCCAGGTAAACAAGGCACGTCTGATTGAAAAAATTGCTGAGTTGGTACGTGATAAGAAAATCGATGGCATTACTGACCTACGCGATGAATCGGATCGTACCGGAATGCGAATAGTGATGGAAGTACGTCGTGACGCAAATGCCAACGTACTGTTAAATAATCTGTACAAACAAACCGCATTGCAATCTAGTTTTGGTGTCAATATGCTGGCACTCGTTGATGGTCAACCAAAAATCCTTGCATTAAAGGAGATTTTGTTCCATTATCTTGAACACCAAAAAGTTGTAATCCGTAGACGTACTCAGTACGATCTGAAAAAAGCGGAAGATCGCGCACACATTTTAGAAGGACTACGCATAGCACTTGATAATATCGATAGAATCATCACCCTTATCCGTGCATCTAAAACAACAGATGAAGCAAAAACAGGGTTGATGGATCAATTTAATTTATCTGATCGTCAAGCGCAGGCTATCCTTGATATGCGTCTTCAACGTTTGACAGGACTTGAGCGGGACAAAATTGAAAGTGAATACGAAGCGTTGCAACTCCTTATGTCTGAACTCCGTGCAATTCTTGCAGACGAATCAAAATTGCTTGAGATTATTCGTGAGGAATTGCTCGAAGTGAAAATTCGCTTTGAAGATAAACGTAGAACGGAAATTACACTGGGCGGCGCTGAAATGATTGAGGACGAAGATCTTATCCCAGTCGAAAACTCAGTACTGACACTCACACATAATGGTTACATTAAACGTTTGCCTGCTAATACGTACCGTAGCCAGCGTCGTGGAGGTCGCGGTATACAAGGGATGGGTACGAATAACGACGACTTCGTTGAACATTTATTGAATACGTCGACGCACGATACCATCTTGTTCTTCACAAGCAGAGGACGGGTATTCCGTACGAAAGGCTATCAAGTGCCTGAATTTAGCCGGACTGCAAAAGGTTTACCGATCATTAACTTGTTAGGTGTCGATAAAGACGAGAAAGTAACAGCCATGATTCCTGTAGATGCATTCGAGGATGACAAATACTTATTCTTCTCGACTCGTAACGGGGTTGTTAAACGTACACCTGTTTCCGAATTTGCTAATATCCGTTCAAATGGATTGATAGCACTTACCCTTCGAGGCGATGATGAACTTATCGGCGTCAAAATGACTAAAGGCGATGAAAACATTTCCATTGGTACGAAGGATGGCATGTTAATCAAATTCAATGAGACAGATATTCGTTCTATGGGTCGGATAGCAGGTGGAGTCCGTGGTATCCGTCTTCGTGAAGGCGACATTGTAATTGGTATGGATACAGTGAATGAAGGCGATGAAATTCTAGTTGTCACAGAAAAAGGATTCGGAAAACGTACGCCAGAAGATGAATACCGTATTCAAACTCGTGGCGGTTACGGTCTGAAGACATTGAATGTAACAGAACGCAATGGTCTTCTTGTTGCGATGAAGACAGTAGATGGTACTGAAGATCTAATGCTGATTACGATACATGGCATTTTGATCCGTATGGACATTGACGATATTTCTGTTATTGGACGCAGTACGCAGGGAGTACGTTTAATCCGCCTAGGAGAAGATGAACTTGTCGCGACTGTTGCAAAAGTTGTGAAAGAAGAAGAGGAAGAAGAACTCGACGACAATATTGTTGAAGAGAATGAAGTCTCTTCTGAAAATAATGAAGACATCGGGTTATCTACTATTGAGATAGACGATGAAGATACGGAATCTTAAGTAAAAAGGTTATTGAAATGGTCGATATGGCCATTTCAATAACCTTTTTTTTACGCCTATTTATACAATCCCGTCGTTTAATTGAAATATTTAGAGTATGATAGAAAGAACTATAAGGTGAA